>NZ_JBFTNE010000023.1:0-78256 GCF_056397325.1 Cupriavidus sp. 05N39 | reverse complement strand
AGGTCCCAGAAATTCAGCGGCACATTGGCCGACAGGTCGGCGTAGTAGCTGTACTTGCTGTCGGCGAATCCGAACAGGTTGGTCAGCGCCTGCGAATACTTGAAGAACACAGGACCGTAGCCGGCGCCGACATACACTTCCGTGGTGTACGGGCGCGTAAAGCCGTTCGGGTAGTCGCCCGGGTAGTAGTACTGCAGCACGCCGACGTCGTAGTTCCACTCCAGGCCGCCCAGCGTCACCGTGTTCTTGAAGCCGCCGTAGAAGTCCATCTCGATCGGCGCCGAGACTTGCGGATTGCTGTCACCGAGCCAGCTGATGCTCGAGTTCCAGTTGCCCACGTAAAAGCCGCTCGAATGCGCGTAGTCAAACCCGCCCTGGATGGCGGGGCGGCGGTTGGTCTGCATCAGGCCGCGATAGCGATACTCACTGGCCAAGGTCACGTTGGCGGTGAAGGTGTGCGGCGACGCTTCGGCGGCAGCGGCGGCGGCGTCGGTAGGTGCACCGCCCTCCTGCGCGCTGCTCTGGGCGAATGCTGCGGGGGTGAGCCCGCAAAGCACAACTGCACTGGCGCTGACTGCAAGGGCCAACTTCTTCATGGGTTTGCTCTCCTTTTCCTCTGGCTCGGTACTTGTGTGTTTAAGAATGATTTGCGAAACGACGCTCCTGCCACCATTACTGCAACTGCCGTGCCAGGCTGAAAACGAGGATTACAAATTATTATTTGTGCTCATATAGACGCTTTGAATGACTGCGCTGGCCGGCTCCCGGCGAGCGCAGTAACGTTAAAAGGTGTTACCAGCCCGCGCCGGCGCTTTCCCGGCGACGCCTGAAGCGCGATAATCGGCCCATGCCGGCGGCAAGTGCCGTGCGCGCATCGCCTTCGTCCGCACCCCATTGCGGTGCACCGCGATGCTGCACGCCGAATCCGCTCACCCAATTACACGCACCAAGGCGGTGCAAAAGGAGAATCACAATGAAGCCCACCGACCTGTTCAACGATTTCCAGGCCAAGATCAGCGAGGCCTTGCGCAACTCGCCCGCCAAGGACATCGAGAAAAACGTGCGCAGCATGATGACGCAAGGGTTTTCCAAGCTCGACCTGGTCACCCGCGAGGAATTCGATGTGCAATCGCAGGTTCTGGCGCGCACCCGCGCGCGGCTGGAAGAACTGGAAGCCCGCGTGCAGGCGCTGGAAAGCCGCGCGGCAGGCGGGTCCGACACGCCTGTTTCCGGCTGAAGCCCTTGCTGCGCCGCACGCTCGCCCAGGTGGTCAGATGAACCTGGGCCAAGATCCCGACCGATGGCCGCCGTATTCCGGCGGCCATTTTCGTTAACACATCCTTGACGCTTTCGGAGTGAGATGAGCCTCGCACTGCTGCGTAGCCGGGCGTTGACCGGCCTTGAGGCACCGCTGGTATCGGTCGAGGTGCACCTGGCCAACGGCCTTCCCGCCTTCACGATCGTCGGGCTGGCCGATACCGAGGTGCGTGAAAGCCGTGAGCGGGTCCGCGCGGCCATCCTCAACAGCCGCTTCGAGTTTCCCAGCCGGCGGATCACGGTAAACCTGGCCCCCGCGGATTTGCCCAAGGAATCCGGGCGCTTCGACCTGCCGATCGCACTCGGCATCCTGGCCGCCAGTGGCCAGGTCCCGCTGGACGGGCTGGATGCCAGCGAGTTCGCTGGCGAGTTGTCGCTATCCGGAGAGTTGCGCCCCGTGCGCGGGGCGCTGGCCATGGCAATGAGCCTGGGGCGTGACAACGCCGCGCGGCAGATATCGGGCGCAGGCCCGCCCCGCACTTTCGTGGTAGCGGCAGAAAATGCTCCGGAAGCCGCCTTGATCGACGGGGTCACGGTCTACGGAGCACGCTCCCTGTTGGAAGTCTGCGCTCACCTGGGCCCCCTGCCGGACGCCCGGCTGGCGCGTGCGGAGCCGCTTGCGCAGATCGGCGAAGGCGAGCCTGCCGGTCCGGACATGCGCGACGTCCGGGGCCAGCCGCAAGCGCGCCGCGCCATGGAAATCGCGGCAGCCGGACAGCACTCGGCCCTGCTGGTCGGCCCTCCTGGCACTGGCAAATCCATGCTGGCGCAGCGCTTTCCCGGCCTGCTGCCGCCGATGACGCTGGAGGAAGCGCTGGAATCCGCCGCGGTGCAGAGCCTCACCGCCGCCGGCTTCCACCCCGCCCGCTGGCGCGAGCGGCCCTACCGGTCGCCGCACCACACCGCTTCGGCGGCGGCGCTGGTGGGCGGTGGCAGCAATCCTCGCCCCGGCGAGATCTCGCTGGCCCATCAAGGCGTACTGTTCCTGGATGAACTGCCGGAATTCGACCGCCGCGTGCTGGAGGTCCTGCGCGAACCACTCGAATCGGGCCGCGTCACCATTTCGCGCGCCACGCGCCAGGCCGACTTCCCCGCCCGGTTCCAGTTTGTCGCCGCCATGAATCCCTGCCCGTGCGGCTACCTGGGACACCCGTCGCGTCCCTGCCGCTGCACGCCGGACCAGGTGCTGCGCTATCAGTCCAGGCTGTCGGGGCCGCTGCTCGACCGGATCGACCTGCAAGTGGAGGTACCGGCCCAGGACCAGCGCGAAATGCTCGATGGCCCTCCCGGCGAGTCCAGCGCCGAGGTGCGCCAGCGCGTGCTGGCCGCCCGCGCCCTGCAGCAGGCGCGCCAGGGCAAGCCCAACGCGGCGCTCTCGGGGCGCGAGATTGACGAGCACTGTCCGCTCACGCCCGAGGCGCAAGCCTTGCTGCGTGGCGCCATGACCAAGCTGGCCTGGTCGGCGCGCGCCTATTTCCGGGCGCTGAAGATCGCCCGCACGATTGCCGACCTGGCGGGAACCGAGCTATTGCAGCCCAGCCATGTGGGCGAGGCCATCCAGTACCGGCGGGCGCTGCGTACGCCGTAGCAACGGCGTGCGTCCGGTTCGCACTCAGCCACGCCGGGGCGGAGGCACCGCCACCGGCGGCTCCGTCGGCGGCGGTGGGTGTTCGATGGGTGGGAGATCGGGCGGAATGCCCGGCGGCGGCGGCTCCTCGTCCGGCGGCACGGTATGGGCCGGTCGTGCATGCAACCTGGCCTGCAGGGTGGAAGRGCTTCGCATTGCTTACCTCCGCTTGGGTCGTCCTACCTATTGAAGCAAACGCACCTGCGGGAAGCTAGCGCCAGATCGGCAGAGCGGGCCGGCGCGGATGCCGGCCCCGCTTCTTCAAGCCGGATGGCGCCGGACGAAGAACAGCGCGGTGCCCACGGCCACCAGCACGCTGCCGAAGATCCGGTTCTGCCAGCGCACCGCGCGCGCATTGCGCAACAGGCCGCGCATGCGCGAGGCCAGCAGCGCGTAGCCATGCATCACCACCAGGTCCACGGCGCACATCGTCACGGCCAGGATGGCGAGCTGGGGCGCGAGCGCATGGGCCGGGTCGATGAACTGCGGCAGCACCGCGACCATGAAGATGATGCCTTTGGGATTGGTCACATTGGTTAGCAAGCCGGTGGCGAAACGGCGGCGCGGGCTCAGCGCGGCAACGCGCGGCGCCTCCTGGCCCTGCGCCGCCTCATCCGGGGCGCTATCCACGCGGGCGCGCCACTGCTGCACGCCGATGTAGATCAGGTAGAGCGCACCGATCGTCTTGACCACGGCGAACGCATGCTCGGACGCCAGCAGCAGCGCGCCCAGGCCGCCGCCTGCCACCAGCAGGATGATCACCAGGCCGGTCTGCAAGCCAAAGATCGTAGTGGTGGTCTTGCGCAGCCCGTACGACAGGCCATGGCTCATCGACAGCACCGCCCCCGAACCCGGCGAAACGGCAATCACCCAACAAGCCGCGAAATAAGCCAGCCAAACTTCCCAACGCATGAATGAACTCCCTTGAACGGACTGATCGGCCCGCGCATTGCGGGCCGGCTAAAGCGCAATAAGGCTCGGCAGAGCTTAAAACGGATGAAAACCGGTGAGGAACTGGTCGACCTGCTCCGCCTGGCGCTGGTCGCGCGCGGCATCGCCGGCCTCCAGCACAACCGCCTGGTAGACGTGCACGCCGGAAGCCACCAGCCGCGCCGTCAGCCTGCGAGGCGACTGGTCCTGCGGCGAGACCGCAGCCACCTGCACCTCCACGCCGTCAAGCGCCACGGCGGGTGTCGCGGCCGACATCACCTTCACCTTGCGCGTCTTGACCGCTTCCGCGGGGTGGGGACCGAGGTTGCCAAGCAACCCCGCCTGCATCGATTCAAGCGCGGCCTGCCGCAACGCGGCATCGTCGGCGGGCAAGGTCACCACGCCAACGGCGAACAGGGTTTCGTCGATCCGGGCCGCGTCCATCGTCATCGGCAGCTTGCGCCCGGCAATGGCTACTTCGCGGGCGGCGCCGCTTGGCTTGCCCGGATAGAGCGCGGCGTACGCACCTTCGTTGGACTGAATGGTGCGCCAGTCATAGCGCGGCGAGCAGGCGATCAGCCCGGCGCCGAGTGCGGTCACGGCGAGGGCGGTGGCAAGCGAGGACGGTAACAAGCGGGAAAACCGGCGGTGGGACATCTCGGCAGTGGATACGGCAGCGTGCGGCAACGGTCCGGCGGACATTGCCGGGGACAGTGCCCGGGATTGTGCGATCCCGCATCCAGGGCGCGCGGGCGCGGCACCACGGATGCGGACGGAAGCCGCTATTATCGGGGAACCTGCGTGCCAGCGCGCATCCACATTGCCAGCCCATGCAAATCCCGTCGCCCGGCCACCCGTCAGTCCCGTCCATGCCGCAACCGCGCCGTGCGCCCGCCCGCCGTACCTTGCGCGCCGTGGCGGCGGTGATGGGTGCCCTCATCGTCACGACAAGCCATGGCGCCTTGGCCGCCAGCACCCACCTGCCCGCGGCAACCGACCTGGCCGCCCAGGCCAAGGCGGCGGCCACCCGCGGCGAACCGCTGGTGGTGCTGGTCACGCTGCCCGACTGCGTTTACTGCGAAACGGTGCGCCGCAACTATCTCGGCCCGCAGGCGGCGGCGGGCGAGATCGTGGCGCGGGAGCTCGACATGACCGCCAACACGCCGCTGCGCAATGCGGATGGCAGCATGACCACGGCGCGTGAATGGGCCCGCAGCCGCCACGTGACGGTGGCGCCCACGGTGCTCTTCCTGGACGCGCGCGGCCGCTCGCTGGCCACCCCGTTGCGCGGCATGCAGCCTGACTTCTACGGTGCCTACCTGGAACAGGCGCTGGATAAGGCCCGCTCGGCGTTGGCCGCCACGCCGGACTGAACTGCGGCTAATCGCCGCAGCGCGAGTGCCTCCATGCATGCATCCGGCAGCGCCGCGGCAGCGGCAGTAGAATGGCGGCTTGTCTGACCTGTCGGCGAGCATCATGACGACCTCCACTTCCCCAACCGCCCCTCCCGCGGCAAGCCCGGCCCGGCGCAAGCTCTGGCCCGCGATCGGCGCCGTGCTGCTGGTTGCCGTGCTGGGCTGGTTCGGCTACCGCGCCATCGCCCCAGCCACTGCCGCGCCGCCCGCCACCTTCACGCTGCTGTCGGGCGAGAAGGTCAGCACCGCCGATCTCAAGGGCAAGGTCTACCTGGTCAACTTCTGGGCCACCAGCTGCGTCACCTGCGTCAAGGAGATGCCGGACATGGTCAAGACCTATGACAAGTTCAAGGACAAGGGCCTGGAGTTCGTGGCGGTGGCAATGAGCTACGACCCGCCGATGTACGTGATGAACTATGCGCTAACCCGCAAGTTGCCGTTCAAGGTGGCGATGGACTCCGACGGCGCGGCGGCCAAGGCATTCGGCGAGGTCCAACTGACCCCGACCACCTTCGTGATCGATAAGGACGGCCGCATCCTCAAGCGTTATGTCGGCGAACCGGAGTGGGATGCGCTGCACAAGCTGCTCGACGGCGCGCTCGCCAAGGCGGCCTGATCCGCGCAGCCCGCCCGAATCCGCCGGAAAGGTGCCTGCCATGGCACCTTTTTTATTGCGGCAGCCCCACGCAACGGCCCCGGCCTTGCGCAGTTCGCCTGTATGGATATACAGTTACCGGCAGTTTTCCCCGCCCATGCCGGCCAGCGCACTTGCACGCCCGGCATCCCCAAAGGCCCCTGCCGTGTTACTCGATCCCGATCCCAGCGCCGTGCTTTGCGATGCACCCGCCAACAGGCAGGATGCCTGCGCCACGCCCGCCTACCTGTCCACCCTGAACCCGGAACAGCGCGCGGCCGTGACCCACGAGCCCGCCGCGCCGCTGCTGATCATCGCCGGCGCCGGCTCGGGCAAGACCAACACGCTGGCGCACCGGGTCGCGCACCTGGTGCTGGGCGGCGCCGATCCGCGCCGCATCCTGCTGCTGACGTTCTCGCGCCGCGCGGCGTCGGAGATGGGGCGGCGGGTCGAGCGCATCGTGGACCAGGCGCTCGGCATGCAGACCTCCGGCGCGGGCCGCGCCGCGCTGACGTGGTCGGGCACCTTCCACGCCATCGGCGCGCGCCTGTTGCGCGAGTACGCCGAGACGCTCGGCCTGTCGCCCAGCTTCACCATCTGCGATCGCGGCGATGCCGCCGACCTGATGAATGTGGTACGCCATGACCTCGGCCTGTCCGCGCAGGCCTCGCGTTTCCCGCGCAAGGAAACCTGCCTGTCGATCTACTCGCGCGTGGTCAACACGCAGGCCCCGCTGGAAGACGTGCTCAAGCAATGGTTCCCGCGCTATGCCATGTGGACGGATGCGCTGCGCGGGCTGTTCGCCGGCTATGTGGAAGCCAAGCAGAAGCAGCAGGTGCTCGACTACGACGACCTGCTGCTCTACTGGGCGCAGGCCTTGGCCGAACCCGTGCTGGCGCAGGACATGGGCGCGCGCTTCGACCATGTGCTGGTGGACGAATACCAAGACACCAATGCGCTGCAGGCCGCCATCCTGCTCGCGCTCAAGCCCGACGGACGCGGCCTGACCGTGGTGGGTGACGATGCCCAGTCGATCTATGCCTTCCGTGGCGCCACGGTGCGCAACATCCTCGATTTCCCCGGACAGTTCACACCGGCCGCGGACATGGTCACGCTGTCGCAGAACTACCGCTCGACCCAGCCTATCCTGGCCGGCGCCAATGCGGTGATCGGCCTCGCGGCCGAACGCTATACCAAGGACCTGTGGTCGGAGCGCGGCTCGGCCGAGAAACCGGAGATCGTCGTGGTCAACGATGAAGCGGACCAGGCCCGCTACGTGGTCGAGCAGATCCTGGCGCGGCGCGAGGCCGGGCTGGCGCTGCTGTCGCAGGCCGTGCTGTTCCGCGCCGCCGACCACAGCGCGCAGCTCGAGATCGAGCTGGTCCGGCGCAACATCCCCTTCGTCAAGTTCGGCGGCCTGAAATTCCTGGAATCCACGCACGTAAAGGATGTGCTGGCGGTCGTGCGCTGGCTGGAAAATCCGCGYGACCGCATGGCGGGCTTCCGCAGCCTGCAGCTATTGCCCGGCGTGGGACCAAAAACCGCCGCGCGCGCGCTGGACGCGGTGGAAATCGCCACCGAGCCGCTGTTCGCGCTGGAATCCTTCGAGGCACCGCCGGCCGCCGCCGAGGCGTGGCCCGATCTGCTGGCGCTGGCGCGCAGCCTGATGGCGCCGGCCGCGCCGTGGCCCTCGGCCTTCGAGCAGGTGGTGGCGTGGTACCAGCCGCATCTGGAACGCCTGCACGACGACGCTCCCGCGCGCGCGGCCGATCTCCAGCAACTGGAACGAATCGCCGCCACCTACGCCTCGCGCGAGCGCTTCCTGACCGAACTCACGCTCGACCCGCCGGATGCGTCGAGCGACGAATCCGGCGTGCCGCTGCGCGACGAGGATTACCTGATCCTGTCGACCATCCACTCGGCCAAGGGCCAGGAATGGAAGGCGGTCTACGTGCTCAACGCCGTCGACGGCTGCATGCCTTCGGACCTGGCCACCGGCACCACCGAGGAAATCGAGGAAGAGCGCCGCCTGCTGTATGTGGCGATGACCCGCGCCCGCGACCACCTCGACATCGTGGTGCCGCAGCGCTTCTATGTGCACCAGCAGACCGGCTATGGGGATCGCCACGTCTACGCTTCGCGCACGCGCTTCCTGCCCAACCGGGTGATGCCGCTGTTCCACAGCCGCGCCTGGCCGCCGCCCCCGCCGGTCGCGGACGCGCCAGCCAGGGCGCCGTTGCCCAGGCTCGACCTGGCCGGGCGCATGCGGGATATGTGGCGTTGAGCTGCCGTTGACGGCAAGCTGCCCTACAACCCGTAGCGCTTGATCTTGTCGTACAGCGTGGCCTTGCCAACCTGCAGCAGGTCCGCGGCCTGGCTGACCGCGCCGCCGGTGCGCGCCAGCGTATCGGCGATGACAGCACGCTCGTAGTGTTCCATGCGCTCCTTGAGCGGCGTGGAGTCGTCGAGCGCATCGGCGCGCGTGCCGCCCTCGGGCACGCCCAGCACCAGACGGTCGGCGGCGTTGCGCAACTCGCGCACATTGCCGGGCCAGGCGCGCTGCATCAGCGCCTGGCGCTGCAGCTCGGAGAGGATGGGCGCGGGGCGCTGGTAGCGCACCGCCGCCACCAGCATGAAGTGCTCGAACAGCGGCACGATATCCTCGCGCCGCTCGCGCAGCGGGGGCAGCGGGATGGTGACGACATTGAGCCGGTAGTAGAGATCCTGGCGGAACGTGCCTTGCGCCACCAGCGCCTCCATATCCCCCTTTGCCGCCGCCACGATGCGCACATCGATTGCGATCGATGCATTGGACCCGAGCCGCTCCAGCGTGCCCTCCTGCAGCACGCGCAGCAGCTTGACCTGCAGCGCCAGCGGCATGCTCTCGATTTCGTCGAGGAACAGCGTGCCGCCGGAGGCATGCTCGAGCTTGCCCACGCGGCGCTTGCCGGCGCCGGTGAAAGCGCCCGCCTCATGGCCGAACATCTCGCTCTCGAAAATGGCCTCCGGCACCGCGCCGCAATTCAGCGCGACGAACGGTGCGTGATGCCGCGGCGACAAGGCATGCAGGCTGCGCGCCACCAACTCCTTGCCGGTGCCGGTCTCGCCGTTGATCATCACCGGCACGTCGGTGGCGGCCACGTTGGCCACCAGCATGCGCACCTGCTCGATGGCAGGAGAGCGCCCGATGATACGGGTGCCCGCGGCCGGGCCGGCCAGCTCGCGCCGCAGGGCGAGGTTTTCCAGTTCGAGCGCGCGCCGTTCCAGCGCGCGGCGCACGGTCTCGGTCAGGCGGTCGGCACCGAAGGGTTTCTCGATAAAGTCGTAGGCGCCTTCGCGCATGGCCTGCACCGCCATGGTGATGTCGCCGTGGCCGGTGACCAGGATCACGGGTACGCCCGGTGCCGCGTTGCGGCAGTGCTGCAACAGGTCCAGGCCGCTGGCGCCGGTGAGCCGCACGTCCGTCACCAGCACGCCGGGGAATTCCGGCGACAGGTGCGGCATGGCGGCTTCGGCCGAAGGCAGCGCCAGCACGGAGAAGCCAGCCAGTTCCAGGCTCTGCGCGGTAGCCTGGCGTACCAGGGGTTCGTCTTCGACGAACAGGACACGCAATCCGTCTTGCATGGCGATGCTCACTCAGTATGGGTGGGAGAGGTGGATCTTGGCTCCGCGCGGGGCGCGCCACCATCGGGCGCAGGTGCACGCCGCAGCACCACCACGAATTCGGCGCCGCCATCCGGCCGRCCGGCCGCGCTCAGCTGGCCGCCGAACTCGCGCACGATGGAGGTCGAGATGGCCAGTCCAAGGCCGAGGCCCTGGCCGATTTCCTTGGTGGTGAAGAAGGGCTCGAACAGCCTGGGCAAGACGTCGACGGGAATGCCGGTGCCGTTGTCGCGCACCGCGATGCTGACGGTGTCGCCGTGCTCGCTGACCGCCACTTCCACGCACGGCGCGTCCGGCGCAGCGGTGGCCAGCGCATCCAGCGCGTTACCGATGAGGTTGAGCAGCACTTGCTCGAGCTTGAGCTCGTCGGCCCACACCGCAGGCCCGGGCGGTTGCGACAAGCCCTCCACCCTTAGCGTGACGTGAGCGAGCCGCGGCGCCATCAGCGCCAGCACGTGATCCAGCGCGGCGCGCACATGCACCGCGTGGCGGCGCTGGCGCGCCTTGCCGGCGAACAGCTTGAGCTGCCCGGTGATCTTGCCCATGCGTGCCGTGAGATCGGCAATGGCGGCCAGGTTGTCGGTCACCGCATCGAGCTTGCCGCGCTCCAGCAGCACGCGGGTGTTGTCGGAAAAGGTGCGCAGGGCCGCCAGCGGCTGGTTCAGCTCATGGGTGATGCCCGCCGCCATCTGGCCCAGCGCCGCCAGCTTGCTGGCCTGCACCAGTTCGTCCTGTGCCGCGCGCAGTTCGCCCTCGGCGCGCGTGCGTTCGGCCACTTCGGCTTCCAGTTGCTCGTTGATGGCCATCAGGTCAGCCGTGCGCGCCTCCACGCGCCGCTCGAGTTCGTCGTAAGCGGCTTCGAGCAAGCGCCTGCCGTATTCGATGTCGCGCGCGCGCTGGCGGCGCTGGCGCCAGTTGAACAGCAGCAGGCACATGCAGGCATAGGCCAGCGCCGCGCCCACGGTGGCATTGCGCGCGCTCGCCAGCACCGGGTCCAGCGAGGCCATCACCTGCATGGTCCAGTCGGCCGGGCCCACCTTGCGGCTGATCTCGAGGTAACGCTCGGCGCTGCCGCCTGTGCCGATGCGCACCAGCCGCGCGCCCTCGCCCAGCACCGTATGGCCGAGCCAGCGCGTGACCGGCGATTGCAGCGCCTCCAGCGGCAGCGGCTTGACCGCCTGGTCGTGGTACTGGCGCGTGCGGTCCAGCTCCGACTGCAACTCGGGCGGCAGCGGCCGCAGCGTGCGGTATTGCCAGGCCGGAACCGATGAGAGAAAAACCACGCCGTGGTCGTCGCTCACCATCACCGGCTCGGCGCCGCCGGCGCCCGCGCGCTGGAACCACTCCAGGTTGAGCTTGACCACGGTCACGCCCACCACCCGGCTGCCCACCTTCACGGGCTGGGCGATGTAATAGCCGGGTTCGTCGCTGGTGATGCCGATGGCGTAGAAGCGCCCGACCTCCCCGCGCGAGGCGATCTGGAAATAGGGGCGAAAACGATAGTCGGTGCCAACGAAACTGCCCGGCTGGTCATGGTTGCTGGCGGCCAGCGCCACGCCGTTGGCGGCGATCACATAGGTGGCCGAAGCGCGCGCGCGGCGATTGACGTCGGACAGGTAGCGGTTGGCCGCCGCCACCCGCGCGGGATCGGTGGGCGCGGCCAGCAGGTCGTGAACGAAAGGATGAAGCGAGACCAGCGCGGGAAGGAACTCGTAGCGGTCGAGCGTGCTTTCCAGCGTGGCCGCGTAGCGGTCGGCGCGGGTCGCCGTGGTCTGTTGCAGGCCATCGACGCCGCGCTGCACCGAAACCAGCCAGGTCAGCGAGCACAGCGCCAGCAGGCCGATGGCCAGCGCCGCCACAAAGCCTCGCCAGCTTCCGCCGCCATCGCCCGGCGTATGCACCAGGCGGGCGGAAGCGGGATCATGCACGGCGAGGAAATCGTCGGAATGTGGCATCGGCGCATGCGAAGGGACACGCGCCGATGATACCCGCTGGCGGGCGGCGCCGGCTGGCGCCGCCGCCCCGGAGGCCCGGACCTCAGCGGACGCCGGAGCCGGCTTCGGCAAGTTCGGCCGTTTCATCGCCGCCACGGCGTAGCGCGCGGTCAAGCTGCACGCGGTCAAGTTCATGCTCCCACGCCGACATGACCACCGTCGCCACACCGTTGCCGATGATATTGGTCAGCGCGCGGCATTCGCTCATGAAGCGGTCGATGCCCAGGATCAGCACCATGCCCGCCACCGGAATATCCGGCACCACCGCCAGCGTGGCGGCCAGCGTGATGAAGCCGGAGCCGGTCACGCCGCTGGCGCCCTTGGAGGTGATCATCGCCACGCCCAGGACGGTGAGCTGCTGCAGCAGCGTGAGCTCGATGCCGGTGGCCTGGGCGATGAAGAGCACCGCCATGGTCATGTAGATGTTGGTGCCATCCAGGTTGAAGGAGTAACCCGTGGGCACCACCAGCCCCACCACCGATTTGGAGCAGCCCAGGTTTTCCAGCTTTTCCATCAGGTGCGGCAGCGCGGCTTCCGACGAGCTGGTGCCCAGTACGATCAGCAGTTCTTCCTTGATGTAGGCGATGAAGCGGAAGATGTTGAAACCCGTCAGGCGCGCCACCGTACCCAGCACCACCACCACGAAGACGATCGCGGTGAAGTAGAAGGTGCCGATCAGCTTGAGCAGCGGCACCAGCGAACCGAGACCGTACTTGCCGATGGTGAAGGCCATCGCGCCGAACGCGCCAAGCGGCGCCACCTTGGTGATCACATGCACGATGTGGAAGAACACCTTGGATACCTGTTCGACGAAGTCGAACACAATCTTCGAGCGGTCGCCCATCGCCGCCAGCGCCGAGCCGAAGAACAGCGAAATCAGCAGGATCTGCAGGATGTCGCCGTTGGCGAACGCGCTGACCATCGTGTCCGGGATGATGTGCATGAAGAACTCGACCGTGCTCTGGCCGTGCGCCTGCGTCACGTATTGCGAGATCGCCTTGGTGTCGAGCGTGGCCGGATCAATGTTGAATCCGACGCCCGGCTTCAGTATGTGCGCGGACAGCAGGCCGATGAGCAGCGCGAAGGTGGAGATCACCTCGAAGTACAGCAGCGCCTTGCCGCCCACGCGGCCCACCTTCTTCATGTCGCGCATGCCGGCGATGCCGGACACCACGGTACAGAAGATGATCGGCCCGATGATCATCTTGATCAGCTTGATGAAGCCGTCGCCCAGCGGCTTCATTGCAATGCCCGTAGCGGGCCAGAAGTGCCCGAGCACGATGCCCACCGCGATGGCGAATAGCACCTGCACGTACAGGATCTTGTAGAAGGGTTTCCTCATGATGTCGTCCTCGGTATTTTGACCGTGCCCGCCGCCGCAGCGGCGGCAGGTTCGCGCGCCCTGCAAATGGAACGCGTCTGCCTTACTAATCGCAACCGCCGTGCCAGCCCGCCACGCCGCGCCAAGCCCCTGATTTCAAAAGGAAGCTGGCAAAGCGGCCGCGCGTTCACTCCGGCTTTCCGGAAATCCGGAAAATGCGCGTCCGGGGATCCGGACGATCCCGCCCGCGCGGGTGCGCGCTACGCCACCCATGCCGGCGGCACCGCGCCCGCGGCATCGAAGCCGGGGCCCAAAGCGTCGAACCGCCCCGCTTCACACCGTATAATTCAGCCCTTCCACCCATTCCCTAGCGGCCGGCGCGCGCCCGGGGCACCTTTGCCTTGCGGTGCCGCAAGCCGCCGAACGCCCACCACGCATGAGCAGCTACTACGAGCACCATGTTTTCTTCTGCCTCAACCAGCGCGAGGATGGCGGCGCCTGCTGCGCTGACCACAATGCGAAGGCCATGCAGGAATACGCCAAGAAGCGCTGCAAGGCGCTCGGCATCAGCGGCGGCGAAGGGCGGGTGCGCATCAACAAGGCTGGCTGCCTGAACCGTTGTGAACTCGGGCCGGTGCTGGTGGTCTATCCCGAGGCCGTCTGGTACACCTTCGTCGACGAGCAGGACATCGACGAAATCATCGACAGCCATCTGGTGGGCGGCAAGCCGGTCGAACGCCTGATGCTTGATCGCTGACCGGCGGCCACGCAGATACGCAGATACGCTGAACCGATAAGCCGCTGAACCCCGGGCGCAGCCGCGCTTTAGCCAGTCACCCGCTTCCTGTTTCCATGAACGCGCATACCCAGGTACTTACCGTTGCCGGCCCAGCCGGCGCCATCGACATTTCGGTCGACCTGCCCCAGGCCGGCGCCCCGCGCGGCCTCGCGCTGGTGGCCCATCCGCATCCGCTGTTTGGTGGCACCAAGGACAACAAGGTGGCGCAAACGCTGGCGCGCAGTTTCGTGCAGCTGGGATACGCCACCGTGCGGCCGAACTTCCGTGGCGTCGGCGGCACCGCGGGCAGCCACGACAACGGCGTGGGCGAGCAGGACGACCTGCTGGCGGTGATTGCCTGGATGCGCACCCAGGCCGCGTGGTCGCCGGATGCCGCCACGCTGCCGCTGGCGCTGGGCGGTTTCTCCTTCGGCAGCTTCGTGGCAAGCCATGTGGCCCGGCGCCTGGCCGAGGCCGGCACGCCGGCGCAGCGCCTGGTCATGGTGGGGACCGCCGCCAGCCGCTGGGAAGTGGCCACGGTGCCGGCCGACACCATCGTCATACACGGCGAGCAGGATGACACCGTACCGCTGGCAAGCGTGTTCGACTGGGCCCGCCCGCAGGAACTGCCGGTGATCGTGATCCCCGGCGCCGACCACTTCTTTCATCGCAAGCTGCACCTGATCAAGCAGCTCGTCGTCAATGCGTGGGACCAGTGACGGGAGCGGCGCGCCGCCCCGCCATGTCACCGGATGCATTCCCCGCCCCTTTTTTTTGTCGGAAACTGAAACATGTTGAATAGAGCCACGCCGCTTTTCGCGTCCGCCAACACGTCCGCCATCGTCACCGCCGCCATCGTCGGCGCGGCCACGGTACTTCCCGCGGCGCCCGTGCGCGCCCAGGGCGTGCCGATGCCGCAGGTCGCGGCCAAGTCCTGGATGCTGTACGACGTCACCAGCGGCCAGGCCCTGGCTTCGCAGAACGCCGACGCGCGCATCGAGCCGGCCTCGCTGACCAAGCTGATGACCGCCTACCTGGCGTTTGCCGCTATCAAGGAAAAGCGCCTCACGATCGACCAGACCGTGGTGCCGACCACGCTGGTCCTGAAGGTCAAGAGCGACGAATCGCGCATGTTCCTGGAGCCCAACAAGCCGGTGAGCGTGCGCGACCTGCTGCTGGGCCTGATCGTGCAGTCGGGCAACGACGCCGCGCTGGCGCTGGCCGAAGCGGTCGGCGGCTCGGAGGAAGGCTTCGTGGCGATGATGAATCGCGAAGCCCAGCAACTGGGGATGAAGAACACCCACTTCACCAACACCGACGGCATCCCCGACCCGAACCACTACACCACGGCCATGGATCTGGCCACGCTGACCACGCGCATCATCAAGGACTTCCCCGAGTACTACAGCATGTACTCGCAGAAGGAATTCACCTACAACAAGATCCGCCAGCCCAACCGCAACCGCCTGCTCTACATCGACCCGACCGTGGACGGCGTCAAGACGGGCCACACCAAGTCGGCCGGCTACTGCCTGATCTCCTCGGCCAAGCGTCCGCTGGCCAATGTGCCGAACGGTTCGCGCCGCCTGGTCTCGATCGTGATCGGTACCACCACCGAAGCGGTCCGCACGCAGGAAAGCCTGAAGATCCTCAACTACGGCTTCCAGTTCTTCGACACCCTGCGCCTGTACGACCGCGGGCAGGTGCTGGCCACGCCGGAGATCTACAAGGGCAAGGAATCCACCGTCAAGATCGGCGTCAAGGACGAAACGTACATCACCGTGCCCAAGGGCACGGGCGGCCGCATCAAGCCGGTGCTGGAACGCCAGGAACTGCTGCTGGCCCCGATCGCGGCCGGCCAGCAGGTCGGCACAGTCAAGCTGATGGACGGCGCCACCAAGGTGGCCGAATTCCCGGTGGTGGCGCTGGAAGACGTGCCCGAGGCAGGCTTCTTCGGCCGCCTGTGGGATACCATCCGCCTGTGGTTCAAGCGCAAGTAAGCTGGAGGGCCTTGAAATGAGCAACGACAATTCCGACCAGGGCAAGCCGGGCAACGTCCCGCCGCGCGAGTCGCTGATCGAGTATCCCAGCCATTTCCCCATCAAGGTGATGGGAAGCATGCAGGATGGCTTCGCCGAAGCCATCGTGACGCTGGTGCAGGGCTTCGATCCCGACTTCCACGCCGGCAAGATGGAAATGCGTCCCTCGAGCAAGGGCAACTACCTCGGCCTGACCGTCACGGTATGGGTCACCAGCCGCGAACAGCTCGACGACCTGTACCGCGCGCTGACTTCCCACCCGATGGTGAAGGTGGTGCTGTAAGCGGTTGGACGGTGTAGCGGCCGGCCAGCTTGCCGCAATCCTCCCGCCATGCACTGCGTGGCGCCCCTCTCCCCCTGAGGGGTGAGGGGGTAACAACAATCAGGCACTTCGGACCGGGTTGGCCTATCCGCCCGGCTTCGTCTGGCGCCAAAAACAACAAACCATGAACACCATCACCCTCAAGCCCGGCAAGGAAAAATCCCTGCTGCGCCGCCACCCCTGGGTCTATGCGACCGGCGTGGACACCATCGAAGGCCGTTGTGAATCCGGCAGCACCGTGATCGTGCGCGCCGCCGACGGCCGCTTCCTGGCGCGCGGGGCCTACAGCCCCAGCTCCCAGATTCGCGTGCGGGTGTGGAGCTTCGACGAAAGCGAGCCGGTCGATCACGCCATGTTCAAGCGGCGCGTCTCCGCCGCCGTCGCCCATCGCAAGCAGTGGGTCAGGGACAGCGACGCGGTGCGCCTGGTGTTCGGTGAGGCCGACCGCCTGCCTGGACTGATCGTCGACTACTACGGCAGCGGCGCGAACGGCCAGCTGGTGTGCCAGTTCAACGCCGCCGGGGTCGAAGCCTGGAAGGACGCGCTGGTGCAGGCGCTGGTCAAGGAAACCGGCTGCCCCAACGTGTACGAGCGCTCCGACGCCGCCGTGCGCGAACGCGAAGGCCTGCCGCTGGTGACAGGTGTGCTGGCTGGCGCCGAACCCGATCCTGAACTCAGCGTGACCGAACACGGCGTGCGCTACTACGTGGACGTGCGCAGCGGCCACAAGACCGGCTTCTATGTCGACCAGCGCGACAACCGCAAGCTGGTGGGCGACCTCGCCAACGGCCGCGAGGTACTCAACTGCTTCTGCTACACCGGCGGCTTCTCGCTGGCGGCGCTGCGTGGCGGCGCCACCGCGGTGACCTCGATCGACTCCTCCGGCGAAGCACTCAAGACCGCCGCTGGCAACGTCACCCTGAATGGCTTCGACCCCGAGCGCGCGACCTGGCTCGATGCCGATGTATTCAAGTCGCTGCGCCAGTTCCGCGCCGAAGGCCGCCAGTTCGACCTGGTGGTGCTGGACCCGCCCAAGTTCGCGCCCTCCGCCCAGCACATCGACCGCGCCGCACGCGCCTACAAGGAAATCAACCTGGTCGGCCTGCAGTTGCTGCGTCCGGGCGGCCTGCTGTTCACCTATTCGTGCTCGGGTGCGATCAGCATGGAGCTGTTCCAGAAGATCGTGGCTGGCGCGGCTACCGACGCCCGTGCCGACGCGCGCATCCTGCGCCGCCTCTCGGCCGGCACCGATCACCCGATGCTGGCCGCCTTCCCCGAAGGCGAGTATCTCAAGGGCCTCCTGCTGGAAAAGATCTGAAATCCGGCCGCCTCGGCCAAGGACGAACGGCGCCCGAGTGCGCCGTTTTTCATCGGCAGGCCAGGCGCGCGCAACGGTCATCCCGACTTCACGCGAGCGTCTTTGGTTCGTCACAAACGCCATCTATAGTCCGGTGTGCGGACGCGGCATTGGCAGGTGCCCTTCCGCCTCTTCCTATCAGTCTTCGTGGTAGTTGGCCCCGCGGCGTAGCGGGGTTTTTTTTGCTCCCGCCGTTTGTCGGCGACGAAGCGATGAGCCGTCAACGGAAGGACATCACAGGGCACGCCATGTGCATCCGCCAAGTGGCTGCGTCCAGTGCCGCCATGGCCAGGCCGCCCGGCTTCGCCAATGCCGCCGGTCGTCTATGGTGAAGAGAGAGCGATCGCCCCGGCGTAGATTGCCCCTTCTAACGCCCGCAAGCCGAAACTCCCTATAATCGAACGATCGTTCATATCCAGGGCGCCACCGGCGCCCGTACGTGGTCCAGGAGACGCCATGCCCGCCGCCAAACAACTGCCCCAGGTCCTGCAAAACCTGGCGCTGCCCGTGATTTCCTCGCCGATGTTCATCGTCAGCTACCCCGAGCTGGTGCTGGCGCAGTGCAAGGCCGGCATCGTCGGTTCCTTCCCCGCGCTGAACGCGCGCCCGGCCGAGATGCTGGGCGAGTGGCTCACGCAGATGGAAGAAGAACTCGCCAGCTTCCGCGCCGCCAATCCGGACAAGCCGGTGGGACCCATCGCGGTCAACCAGATCGTGCACGTCTCGAACGCGCGGCTGGAGCACGACATCAAGGTGTGCGTGGACCACAAGGTGCCGATCTTCATCACCTCGCTGCGCGCGCCGCCCAAGGAGATGATCGACGCGGTGCACAGTTATGGCGGCATCGTGCTGCACGACGTCATCAGCATCCRCCACGCCGAGAAGGCGATCGAGGCCGGCGTGGACGGCCTGATCCTGGTAGCGGCCGGCGCCGGCGGGCATGCCGGCACGCTGTCGCCGTTCGCGCTGGTGGGCGAAGTGCGCAAGATCTTCGACGGCGTGATCGCGCTGTCGGGCTCGATCGCCAACGGCGAATCCGTGCTGGCCGCGCAGGCCATGGGGGCGGACTTCGCCTATGTGGGCACCCGTTTCATCGCCTCGCAGGAAGCCCACGCCAGCGAGACCTACAAGCAGTCGATCACCACCTCCGCCGCGGCCGACATCATCTACACCAACCTGTTCACCGGCGTGCACGGCAACTACATCCGCGAGAGCATCGAGGCGTCGGGGCTGGATCCCGAGAACCTGCCCGTGGCCGACAAGACCAAGATGGACTTCTCCAGCGGCGCCTCCAAGGCCAAGGCATGGAAGGACGTGTGGGGTGCCGGCCAGGGCGTGGGCCAGATCCACGACATCCCCACCGCCGGCGAAATCGTGGCGCGCATGAAGGCCGAGTACAACGAGGCCCGCGCCCGCCTGGGACTGGCGGTCTGAGCGCAATGCCCCCGCCCGGCACCGCCGCAGCCGGCATGACCCTCGGCCGCAGGCAGCGGGCGCTGCGCGCGATATGGGTGGTGCTTGGCATGCTCAGCCTGCTGCTGGGCATTGCCGGCATCTTCCTGCCGGTGCTGCCGACCACGCCGTTCGTGCTGCTGGCCGCCGCCTGCTTCGCGCGCGGCTCGGAGCGCTTTCACGCACGGCTGCTGGCGCATCCGCGCTTCGGCCCGCTGGTGCATGACTGGCAGGTGCACCGCAGCGTGCCGCTGCGTGCCAAGTGCCTGGCCATCGGGATGATGTGGCCGTCGATGGGCATCACCGCGTGGCTGATGCGCGAGCGCCCGCTGGCGTCGCTGGCGCTGGTTGCCACCGCGGCGGCCGTCAGCGCGTGGCTGCTATGGCTGCCGACGCGCCCACCGGGCGGCCATGCTGCGCCGCCCGAACAAACTGGCGATCGCRCTCAGTCGTAGCTGCGCGCGTCCTCGATCACCTTGCCATCCTGCGGCAGCGAACCCGCTGCCACGAAGCGCACTTCGCCACGCAGGCGCATGACTTCGCGCAGCGATTCGCCGATGGCCTGGCCCAGGCTCGCATCCTCGCGGGTGGCATCGCAATGCAGGGTCATCACGTCGGCGCCAACGCTGCCCGTCACCACCAGGCGCGCGGCGCGCACCTCGGGATGGCGCCGCACCACCTCGCCCACCTGGCCGGGATGCACGAACATGCCCTTGACCTTGGTAGTCTGGTCGGCGCGTCCAAGCCAGCCCTTCAGGCGCAGGTTGGTTCGCCCGCACGGGCTGGCGCGCTCGCCCGAACCGGCCACGAACGCCGACAGGTCGCCCGTGCCAAAGCGGATCAGCGGATAGTCGCCGTTGCCGAGCACGGTCACCACCACCTCGCCGGTCTCGCCCTCCGGCATCGGCTGCGTGCCACCCGGCTCGACGATCTCGACCAGCACGTTCTCGTCCACCACCCAGCCATCGCCGCCCTGAGTCTCATAGGCAATCAGGCCCACATCGGCGCTGCCATACATCTGCTGCACCCGGATGCCGCGCTCGCCGAACCACGCGCGCAGCGAGGGCGGCAGCGCCTCGCCGGACACCAGCGCCTTGCCCAGGCTGCGGCAAGGCAGGCCGAGTTCGTCGCCTTTCTCCAGCAGCAGCCTGAGAAACGATGGTGTGCCCGCGTAGGCCGCCGGCTGCAGGCTGGCCAGCGCCTGCACCTGTGATTCGGTCTGGCCCACGCCGGCGGGAAACACGCAGCAACCCAGGCGATGGGCACCGGTTTCCATCATCATGCCGGCTGGCGTGAAGTGATAGGAGAAGGTGTTGTAGACCAGATCGCCAGAACGGAAGCCCGCCGCGAACATGGCGCGCGCGATGCGCCACCAGTCGGCGTCGTGCCCGTCCGGCTCGTTGATCGGCCCCGGCGACTGGAAGATATGCCGCAAGCCCCCCAGCGGGGTCGCATTGAGCCCGCCCAGCGGCGGCATCGCCTTCTGCCGCGCCGTCAGCTCGGACTTGCGCGTCACCGGCAGTGCCGCCAGCGCCGCGCGGGAATCCAGCGCGAGCGGATCCACATCGCGCAAGACCYCGGCAAAATAGGGGGCATGCGCCTTGGCATGCGCGACCTGCCGCGACAAGGCCGCCAGCAAGGCCTGCGAGCGGACTTCAGGGGCACGGGTTTCGAGCGAATCGAAGTGTTCGGACATGGTGCGTAGTTCGCGTAGTAGTCGCGTGATGAACCGCGTGAGGCAGCGCTCACCGATCGGCGTTGTGTTTAAGACCGAGTGCCCTTCTCAGGCCAGCCAGCGCTTGCGGCGGCGATAGCTTTTCACGTCGCGGAAAGAACTCCGCCCGCCGCCCTCGCCGTCGTTCGCCGCCACGCCCAGGTAGAACTCCTTCACATCCTCATTGGTGCGCAACGCCTCGGCCGCGCCATCCATCACCACGCGGCCGTTCTCCAGGATGTAGCCGTAGTCGGCATAGCGCAGCGCCACCATGGTGTTCTGCTCGGCCAGCAGGAAACTGACCTTCTCGCGCTGGTTGAGGTCGCGCACGATCTCGAAGATCTCCTCGACGATCTGCGGCGCCAGGCCCATCGACGGCTCGTCGAGCAGGATCATGCTGGGCTTGGCCATCATGGCCCGGCCGATCGCGCACATCTGCTGCTCGCCGCCGGAGGTGTAGCCCGCCTGCGATTTGCGGCGCGTCTTCAGGCGGGGAAAGTACGCGTAGATGCGTTCCAGCGCATCGCGCGTCTCGCTGCGCGACAGGCCGCGCGTATAGGCGCCGGTCAGCAGGTTTTCTTCCAGCGTCAGGTGGGCAAAGCAATGCCTCCCTTCCATCACCTGGATGACGCCGCGCTTGACCAGCTCGTTGGGCGTGAGCCGGTCGACCCGGTTGCCGCGATATTCGATCGAGCCCTTGGTGACGTCGCCGCGCTCGGCATGCAGCAGGTTGGAGATGGCCTTGAGCGTGGTGGTCTTGCCCGCGCCGTTGGCGCCCAGCAGCGCCACGATCCGCCCTTCCGGCACGTCGAGCGAAACGCCCTTGAGCACCAGGATGACGTGGTCGTAGATGACTTCGATATTGTTGACGGACAACAGGCTCATGATGCGGCTCGGTTGGTGGTTCCTGGCTGGCTTCATCCCCGCTCCCCCGTGCGCGGGAGAGCGGAGTCAACAACAAACGCCTCGCGGCGCCCGCTCAAGACTTCATGCACGTAGGCGAAATGCCCTTCTCTTTCGCGAACTGCGCGGCACTCGCCTTGAACAGCGGATGGATCAGGTTCTTGTTGCCTTCGATCCAGTCCGACACCACCACCCACTTGGTGCCATCCCACTGCTGGATCTTCACCTTGCCCGAACCCTCGTGGTTGTCGCAGCTGGTCTTGATCTCCGGCAGCAGGCCGGTCGCGCCCAGTTGGGCAAGTCGCGCGTTGGTCAGGTTCAGGTTCTCGAAGGCCCAGCGCATGTCATCGCCGCTCATGACCTTGCCCTTGCCATACTTGGCCTGCGCCACGCGGATCGCTTCCACCGTCACCACCGCGGCGGACACGCCGCGGTTGTAGAGCACCGAGCCGACCTTGTTGCGGTCCTGCATATTGCCCTTGCCGGCGCCGTAGACCACCTTGTCGATATCGGCGATCACCGGCACGGCCTTGCCGGCCACGTTCCAGGT
This sequence comes from Cupriavidus sp. 05N39, assembly GCF_056397325.1. Classification (NCBI taxonomy): domain Bacteria; kingdom Pseudomonadati; phylum Pseudomonadota; class Betaproteobacteria; order Burkholderiales; family Burkholderiaceae; genus Cupriavidus; species Cupriavidus sp. 05N39. Next base: position 56,240 of record NZ_JBFTNE010000023.1, on the reverse strand, counting down.
CGCGCTCATATAGCCCTTGGCTGCGTCACCGGCGGGCAAGGTGTCTTCCTCGGAGCCAGCCCACCAGGAGCCGACCATCTTGTCGCGTGCGAAGCCCACCTTCTGCGCGGCCTTGAGCGCGGTCTGGTTCATCACGCCCCAGCCCCAGAAGATCACGTAGTCGGGATTCTCCTGGCGGATCTTCAGCCACTGCGCGCCCTGCTCGTTGCCGGGGTGCGCCACCGGGATCTCGACGAGGTTGAACTTGCCGAGCTTGGCTTCGGCCTCCAGCGCCACGATCGGCTCCTTGCCATAGGCCGAGTCGTGATACAGGTAGACGATCTTCTTGCCCGCCAGCGAGCCGCCGCTCTTGGAGGCCAGGTACTTGACGATGGCCGAGACCTGCATCTGGTAGGTGGTGACCAACGGGAAGGCATAGGGGAACACCGAGCCGTCGACCGCATCGGTACGGCCATAGCCCATCATGACCAGCGGCACCTTGTCGGCCGCGGTCTTGTCCACCAGCGCGTAGGAAATGCCGGTCGACATGGTGTGATACGCGGTGCCCTTGCTGGCGGCGCTCTTGCTCTTGAGCCGCTCATAGCACTCCACGCCCTTGGCGTTGTTGTACTCCGTCTCGCACTCTTCCCATGAGAGCTTGACGCCATTCACGCCGCCTTCCTTGAGGTTGACGTAGTTAAGGTAGTCGACGAAGCCGCCGTAGAAGGACTGTCCGTTGGCGCCATAAGGGCCGACGCGATAGCTGGGCAATGCGATGAACTGCTCGCCGCTTTGCGCCTGCACCGCCAGCGGCGCCAGCAGCGCCGCGGACGCTCCCACCGCCAGGGCAATGCGCTGCAGATTGCGAATCAGGATGGTCATGACTGTCTCCTTCACCTTGGCAGGTGTGTGTTTGTTATCGAATACCCGTTTGTTTGATCCGGCCTGGAAAACGTCAAAGCGTCAGTGCGTTGGTACTTAATGGGGGAATGGCCACAGCCGCAGCTTCTCCTTGGCGATCTGCCACAGCCGCGCGAGACCGTGCGGCTCCACGACCAGGAAGAAGATGATCAGCGCGCCGAACACCATCAACTGGATATGCGACACCGCGGCATTGGTAAAAGGCAGGTGCAGCAACGCGGCCAGCGGCGGCAGCGCGTTGTCCAGGAAGATCGGCAGCAACAGGATAAAGGCCGCGCCCAGGAAGGAGCCGAGGATGCTGCCCACGCCGCCGATGATGATCATGAACAGCACGCGGAAGGACAGGTCGAGCGAGAAGCCGTCGGGTTCGACCGAGCCCAGGTAGCAGAACGCATAGAGCGCGCCGGCCACGCCGCAGTAGAACGAGCTGACGGCGAAGGCCAGCAGCTTGGTGCGCATCAGCGGAATGCCGATCACCTCGGCCGCCACGTCCATGTCGCGCACCGACATCCATGCGCGCCCGGTGGACGAGCGCACCATGTTCTTGGCGGCGATGGCCAGCACCGTCACCAGCATCAGCACGAACAGATACTTCTTTACCGGGGTGTCGATGGCGATGCCGAACAGGTTCAGTTGCTGCGCGGTGATCACGCCGGAGGAACTGTTGTTGGAGAACCAGGGAAACTTGGTCAGCGCCCACACCACGAAGAACTGCGCGGCAAGCGTCGCGACAGCGAGGTAGAAGCCCTTGATGCGCAGCGACGGCAGCCCGAAGGCGACACCCACCAGCGCCGCCGACAATCCCGCGAGGATGAAGGTCAGCAGCACCGGCAGCCCTTCGATGCGCAACTGGAAGTTGTAGGCGGCATAGGCGCCCACGGCCATGAAGGCCGCCGTGCCGAGCGAGAGCTGTCCCGCGTAGCCGGTCAGGATATTCAGCCCGAGCGCGGCCAGCGCGAAGATCAGGAACGGGATCAGGATGGCCGAGAACCAGTATTCCGAACCGGTCAGGGGAATCGCGATGAAGGCCACCGCCATCAGCACCGCAAAGCCGATGCGGTCCTGGCGGATGGGGAAGATCTGGCTGTCGGCCAGGTAGCTGGTCTTGAACTGGCCGGATTCACGGTAGAACATGGGTTGTCTCCTGGGGCAAAGGCCGGTCAGACACGATCGATATGTTTCTCACCGAACAGCCCCTCGGGCCGCACCAGCAGGAACAACAGCGCAAACACGTACGGGAACCAGCCCTCGATGCCACCGAAGTTGCCCCCGAAGGCGGACTGAAAAACGGGCGGGATGTAGATCTCGGCGAGCTTCTCCGAGGCACCGATGATCAGGCCACCGACGATGGCGCCCGGCACCGAGGTAAAGCCGCCGAGGATCAGCACCGGCAGCGCCTTGAGCGCCGTCAGCGTCAGCGCGAACTGCACGCCATTGCGCGAGCCCCACAGCATGCCGGCCACCAGCGCGACGAAGCCCGCCACGCCCCACACGATGGCCCAGATATGCTGCAGCGGAATCCCCAGCGACAACGCGGCCTGGTGATCGTCAGCCACGGCGCGCAGCGCGCGGCCCACCTTGGTGTACTGGAAGAACAGGGCCAGCGTGCCCACCAGCAGGCCGGCGATGCCCGCCGCCGCCAGGTCGAACTTGGACACCACGATATTGAAGCGCGTCAGGATGGATTCGATCGGCTCGTCGACGATGCCAAGGTTGATCGGGCGGACTTCATTGCCGAACAGCAGCGGCCCCAGTCCTTCGAGGAAGAAGGACAGCCCGATGGTCGCCATGAACAGCGTGATCGGCGGCTGGTTGACCAGCTTGCGCAACACCAGGCGTTCGGTGCTGATGCCCACCACCACCATCACGCCAAACGCGCCGATCACCGCCGCCCACATCGGCAGGCCCTTGTCCATCAGCCCGACCACCGCCAGCGCGGCGAAGTAGACCATCGCGCCCTGCGCGAAATTGAATACGCCCGACGCCTTGTAGATCAGCACGAAGCCCAGCGCCACCAGCGAGTACATCAATCCCGACAACAGGCCGCCGATCAGGATTTCAAAGAAGAACGTCATGGTTATCCTTGTATCGTTCCGTGCGTTGCGTCTGTGTCAGTGACCGGCGCCGAGGTAGGCGCGGATCACGTCCGGGTTGGCCTTTACCGCCTCCGGCGTGCCGTCGCCGATCTTCTTGCCGTAGTCGAGCACCACCACGCGGTCGGAGATATCCATCACCACGCCCATATCGTGTTCGATCAGCACGATGGTGGTGCCGAACTGGTGGTTCACGTCCAGGATGAAGCGGCACATGTCCTGCTTCTCCTCCACGTTCATGCCTGCCATCGGCTCATCGAGCAGCAGCATGGAGGGCTCGGCCGCCAGCGCGCGCGCCAGCTCCACACGCTTTTGCAAACCGTAGGGCAGGCGTCCCACCGGCGTCTTGCGGATGGCCTGGATTTCAAGAAAGTCGATCACCTCTTCGACCTTCTGACGGTGGCGCATTTCCTCGTTGCGCGCGGGGCCCCACCACAGCGCATTGGCCAACAGGCCGCTGCGGAACCGGGTATTGCGCCCCGTCATGATGTTGTCGAGCACGGTCATGCCCTTGAACAGCGCGATGTTCTGGAAGGTGCGCGCGATGCCCTGACGGGCCGCGGCGGTGGGATGCATCTTGCGCCGTTCCTCGCCGCGGAACACGATGCGGCCCTGCTGCGGGTGATAGACCCCRTTGATCACATTGAGCATCGAGCTCTTGCCCGCGCCGTTGGGCCCGATGATGGCGCGGATCTCATGCTCGCGCACATCGAAGGAGATATCGGTCAGCGCCTTCACGCCACCGAAGGACAGCGAGATATGCTGCAGGTCGAGTATCACTTCGCCGGCCTGCCGCGCCTGCGCCTGCGCATGCTCGGCCTGCACACCGCCTTGCAGCTCCGCCGTGGCTCCCGCCACCGCGGACGCACCGCTCCACACCGGCTGGCCGTCGCCGCCGCGCTCTACGCCTTTCCATGCCATTTGCGTCATCCTCCCGCCCCTGCTCATGCCGCGCGTGCCGCGCCGGCGGAGGCCGGCGGGATGCGCTTCACGTCAACCAGCTTCAGCGTGGCCGATACACTGCCCTCGCGGCCATCCTCGAACTTCACGCGCGTCTCGATAAACTGCTCCGTCTTGCCGGCGTACAGCGCCTCGACCAGCACGCCGTACTTCTCGGCGATGAAGCCACGCCGCACCTTGCGGGTGCGCGTGAGCTCGTCATCGTCGGGATCCAGTTCCTTGTGCAGGATCAGGAAACGCGAGATCTGCGAGCCGGCCAGCATGGCATCGGTGGCGAGATCGGCATTCACCTGCTCGACGCACTCGGCGATCATGGCGATCACTTCCGGCTGCGCGGCAAGATCGATGTAGCCCGCGTACGCCAGGTGGCGCCGCTCGGCCCAGTTGCCGACCGCTTCGAAATCGATATTGATGAAAGCGCACACGCTGTCGCGGCCAGTGCCGAATGCCACCGCTTCCTTGATGTACTGGAAGAACTTGAGCTTGTTCTCGATGTACTTGGGCGCGAACATGGCGCCGTCCGACAACTTGCCCACATCCTTGGCGCGGTCGATGATCTTGAGATGGCCGTCGGCATCGATCACGCCCGCGTCGCCGGTCATGAAGTAACCATCGTCGTTGATCGCCTCACGGGTGGCATCGTCGCGCTTGTAGTAAGCCTTCAGCAGCCCCACGCCACGCACCAGCACCTCGCCGTTGTCGGCAATGCGGATCTCCATGCCCGGCGCGGCCGGCCCTACCGAATCGAACTTGACGTTGCCGTCCGGCTGCAGGCAGACATAGGCGCAGGTTTCAGTCTGGCCGTAGAACTGCTTGAGATTGACGCCGATCGAACGATAGAAGCGGAACAGGTCCGGCCCGATCGCTTCGCCCGCCGTGTAGCCCACGCGGATGCGGCTCATGCCCAGCACATTGCGCAGCGGCCCGAAGATCAGCGCTTCGCCCGCGGCGTAGCGCAGCCGGTCGGCCAGCGCCACCGGCTTCCCGTCGAGGATGTCGGTGCCGCAGCGGCGCGCCACGCCCATCGCCCAGTGGAACAGCTTGCGCTTGATCCAGCCCGCGTCTTCCATGCGGATCATCACCTGCGTGAGCAGGTTTTCATAGATGCGCGGCGGCGCGAAGTAATAGGTGGGACCGATCTCGCGCAGGTCGGTCATCACCGTCTCGCGCGATTCCGGGCAATTCACCGTAAAGCCCGCCGTCATGGCCTGCGCGTAGGAGAACAGGTTGTCGCCGACCCACGCCATCGGCAGGTAGGACAGCACATCGTCCTTCGCGGTCAGGCCGTCGAAAGCGCAGCCGTTGCGCGCCGAGCCGATCAGGCCGTGGTGCGAATGGCACACACCCTTGGGCTTGCCGGTGGTGCCGGAGGTATAGAGGATGATGGCGGTGTCGTCGGGCGCGCCCGCGGCAACGGCCTGATCAAACAGGCCCGGATTGGCGCGATCGAATTCACGGCCGATTTCCTGCACGCGCTGGTACGACATCAGCGCCGGATGATCGTAGTCGCGCAGCCCGCGCGGGTCTTCATAGATGATGTGCCGCACCTTGCGGCCCTGCGCGGCGAGTTGCTCCTCCACTTCGAGCAGCTTGTCCACCTGCTCCTGGTCCTCGACGATGGCAAAATCGATCTCGGCATCGTTGAGCACGTAGATCATCTCGCCCGCGATCGCGTCCTGGTACAGCGGCACGGGCACGCCACCCAGTGCCTGCGCCGCGCACATGGCCCAGTACAGGCGCGGCCGGTTGTCGCCGACCACCGCCAGGTTCATGCCGCGCGCAAAGCCCAGCGCGGCCAGTCCGCACGCCAGCGCACGAACCTCCTGCGCGGTCTGCGCCCAACTATAGGTTTGCCAGATTCCGAGATCCTTCTCGCGGTAAGCCGGGCTTTCCGGCCGCTGCTGCGCATGCGCAAGCAGCAGGCGCGGGAAGGTCGTCGCCGACGGTTCCTGCATCGCTGTCTCCTGTCCCTCCGAGGCGGGGATCCGCCACCGGTGTCAAGCCTGCTTCCGCTGGTTATACTTGGCCTGTTCTGCCCGGCGCGGATTCTGCCGCAGCGCAACAAGTCCTTCGTGCCTTGTCCTGGCGCGCACTCGCGGTTGGTGTGATCGTAAGATAGTGCATGCCATTTCCCCCGGTTGTCACGCCGATGACAATTCCGGGTTAATCCCTACGGGAAGGTTTTCCAGCTCATGCTCAACGATTTTGTCGACCGCTGCGTGTGGGCAGCCGACCTCAGTCCGGAACAACGCGACGTGGTCCGCCGCGCCATGTGCGTGCGCGAATATAGCCAGGGCGACTACGTCTGTCACAAGGGTGACAAGGCCGAGCACTGGCTGGGGGTGCTGGAAGGAATCGTCAAGATCACTACGGTGTCGCCTTCCGGCAAGTCGGTGACATTCACTGGTGTGCCTACCGGCGGCTGGTTCGGCGAAGGCGCCGTGCTCAAGGGCGAGATCCGCAAATACGATGTGATGGCGCTGCGGCGCTCGCGGATTGCTTTTCTTCCGCGCGAGACTTTTCAGTGGTTGCTGGATACCAGCCTGCCGTTCACGCGGTTCCTGCTGACGCAGTTCAACGAGCGGCTGGGTCAGTTCATTGCCGCCGTGGAATATGAACGGCTGCTCGATATCGATTCGCGGGTGGCGCGCGCGGTGTCGTCGCTGTTCAACGAGCACCTGTACCCTGGCCTGGGGACCACGTTGGAGATTTCGCAGGAAGAAATCGGCCTGCTGGCGGGCATATCGCGGCAGCGGGCCAACCAGGCGCTCAAGGTGCTGGAGCAGCAGGGACTGGTGAAGGTCGACTATGGCGTGATCGAGGTATTGGACCTGGAAGGGCTGCGGCAGTACGGCGAGTAGGACCGCCGCGCCCCTCGCGGCCACCTTGCGCCACGACCCGCTGCGGTTTGTCGCGCAATCAACGGAATACGCCGACCGCCTCCACCAGCCGGTTGGCCTGCTGTTTCAGGCTCTGTGCGGCGGCCGCGCTCTGCTCCACCAGCGCCGCGTTCTGCTGGGTGATGCGGTCGAGGTCGCCGATGGCATCGCCAACCTGGCTGATGCCCGCGCTCTGCTCGGACGTAGCCAGGCTGATCCCGGCGATCAGGTCGGAGACGCGCCTGACCTGGGCCACGATGTTGTCCATGGTCTGGCCGGCGTCGTTGACCAGTTGCGCCCCCGAGTCGACCTTTTCCACGCTGGCGCCGATCAGCGCCTTGATCTCCTTGGCCGCGCTGGCGCTGCGCTGGGCGAGCCCGCGCACCTCACCGGCCACCACCGCGAAACCCCTGCCCTGTTCCCCCGCCCGCGCGGCTTCCACCGCGGCATTCAGCGCAAGGATRTTGGTCTGGAAGGCGATGCCGTCGATCACGCCGATGATGTCGGCGATCCGTTTCGAGCTACTGCTGATTTCCTCCATGGTCGCCACCACCTGCGACATCGCCTTGCCGCCCTTGGCCGCCTCGGTGCTGGCGGAGCCGGACAGCGCGTTTGCCTGGGCCGCGGTCTCGGCATTGCTCTTGACCGTGGCCGTCATCTGCGTCATCGACGACGCCGTATCCTGTACGTTGGATGCCGCCTGCTCGGTGCGCTGACTCAGGTCGCTGTTGCCCTGCGCGATCTCGCTGCTTGCGCCTTGCACGTTCAGCACCTGCTCGCTCACGTCGTCGATCAGCCAGCGGAACATCAGGCCAAGCTGGCTGATCGTGCGCAGGGTCATGCCGATCTCGTCCACGCGGTCCATATGCTCGACCTGCTGGCTTTCGCCTGACGCGACGCGCAAGGCCTGTGCCATGACCCGCTCCAGCGGCCGCGAGATCTGCGCCTCCAGCCAGCCGGAGACCAGCAGCAACATGGCGGCAACGATGCCGCTCAGGCCGGCCAGCGGCATCCCGCGCATGCCAAGCGCCGCCGCGCCAATGACCAAGGCCGGCAGCAAGGTCGCCAGGGCGCCGCGGATGCGCCAGCGCACCGGCATGGTCTTGAAGGCCGACGCCCACCGCTTCCAGCCGCCCTGAATGATCAGGCCCTTGTGGAAACGCCGCTGACCCGCACTGCCCTCGCGAAAGTCCTGGTAGAGCCGGGCGGCGGCGTCAATCTCCTCGCGCGATGGCCGCGTGCGCACCGACATGTACCCCACCGGCTTGCCGTTGCGCACCAGCGGCATGGCATTGGCGCGTACCCAGTAGTGGTCGCCGTCCTTGCGCCGGTTCTTTACCAGCGCCGTCCAGGGCTCGCCGCCCTTGAGCGTGGCCCACATGTCGGCGAACGCCTCGGCCGGCATATCCGGGTGCCGCACGATATTGTGGGGCTGACCCTGGATTTCCTCGCGCGTGARGCCACTGACATCGACGAAGGCCGCGTTGGCATAGGCAATGCGACTGCTGGTGTCGGTGGTCGACATCAGCGTCGCATTCTCAGGCAGTTCGTATTCGCGCTGCGAGACGGGTTGGTTGTTGCGCATAAAGATTCCCCATCGGTTTTCCAAAGCACGCGACGCACAGGCAGTGCCACGACTGCGGCGGCGCGTAGTGCATTTCAGCGTTTACGGAAATGTCTATACAAAGCTTTAGCGATTAGGGACAAATTAAGACATTCACCCAGTTTCAGCTGGATCGAAATTGATTCCACTCAGTGTTAATTGGCTTTATCGCCGCCAAAGGCTTGACAATATTTTTTAATACGATCGTTCTATTTAACGCCTGTTGATACCGATTCTTGTTTGAAAATTCAAGCAGACAGCAAATCGTCAGGAACCGGAAGGGGCATGGTTCATTGATCACGACATGCTGGAGAACCGGCAGGCAGGGGCGTTCCGCAAACGAAAAAAAACTGGCGACGGATCGCTCCATTGCCAGTTTTCTTAGCTTCCCCCCGCCCCGTGGAAGGGGGGCTTTCCATCTCTTACTGCTTCAATATCACTTGCTGTAGACGTACACGCCGCGGCCCGTCTTGCGGCCGAGATAGCCCGCTGCCACCATTTCGCGCATCAGCATGGCCGGACGGTATTTCGGGTCGGCAAATTCGGTGTACAGCACCTCCATCACCGCCAGCATCGTATCCAGGCCGATCATGTCGGCCAGCGCCAGCGGGCCGATGGGGTGATTGCAGCCCAGCTTCATGCCTTCGTCGATCTCTTCCGGCGACGCCAGGCCTTCACCCAGCACGCAGAATGCTTCATTGATCATCGGGCAGAGAATCCGGTTCACCACAAAGCCCGGGTTGTTCTTCACGGTGATCGGGTACTTGCCCAGCGCCTTGGAGAGTTCTTCCACCAGCGCATGCGTGGCATCGCTGGTCTGCAGGCCGCGGATCAGTTCCACCAGCGCCATCATCGGCACCGGATTGAAGAAGTGCATGCCGATGAAGTTGCCCGGCCGGGTCGTGACCGCCGCCAGCTTGGTGATCGAGATCGACGAAGTATTGGACGCCACGATCACGTTGTCGCCGACAATGCTGTCGATCTGCTTGAGGATCTTGACCTTGAGGTCGAAGTTCTCGGTGGCGGCTTCGATCACGATGTCGGTGGCCTTGAGCGATTCATAGGCGGTCGAGCCCTTGATGCGCGCCAGTGCGGCTTCCTTGTCGGCTTCGCTGATCTTGTCCTTCTTGATCAGGCGGTCCAGGCTGCCCGCAACGGTGGCGATGCCCTTGTTCACCGCTGCGTCGCTGATGTCCACCATCACCACGTCCAGGCCCACTACGGCGCATGCTTGCGCGATGCCGTTACCCATGGTGCCGGCGCCTACGATGCCAACTGTCCTGATTCCCATCTTCTCTTCCTTGTTGCTGGTTGCTTGATGCAGATCCGGCCCGCCGCGGGTGCGGCGGGCCGGTGGTTCATAGGGTCAGGCGTCGCGCAGCGCGGCGATGATGCGATCGGCGTGCTGGCTGAGGATTTCCGGATCCTGCATGTCCGTGCCGTGGCCGCGCAGCGTGCGGTCGGCATAGCGGGGCACGATGTGGAAATGCACGTGCGGGACGGTCTGGCCCGCGGCGCTGCCGTTGAACTGGCCGATCGAGATGCCGTCCGGCCTGAAGGCGGCGCGCACCGCGCGGGCTACGCGCTTGGTGGTGCGGATGGCGGCTTCGGCGCCGGCGTCGGAGAGGTCGAAGATCTCCGCGGCCGGCTCCTTGGTCACCACCAATACGTGCCCGTCGGACTGGGGCATGATGTCCATGAAGGCAACGGTGTCGGCGTCTTCATACACCTTGTTGCAAGGCAATTCGCCACGCAGGATGCGGGCGAAGATATTGTTGGGATCGTACACGGTGCTCCTGATTGGTCTTGTCTTGATCTTGTCTTGATCTTGTCTTGGTATTGGCTTGGCCCTGGCGCTTGGCGGCCGCGCCATGGCCGCGTTATGGCGGCGTTATGGCGGCGTTATGGCCTTACGCAAACGTCAAGTTTAACGCAGGGGCCCCGCATGAAACAGCCCCTGGCCGACACATCACATATTGCGCCGGTACTGTCCTCCCACCTCGAACAGCGCATGGGTGATCTGCCCCAGCGAGCACACGCGCACCGCATCCATCAGCACCGCGAACACATTGTCGTTGTCGATCACGGCCTGGCGCAAACGCTGCAGCGTCGCAGGCGCCGCATCCGCATGGCGCGCATGGAAATCCGCCAGCCGCGCGAGTTGCCCCTGCTTCTCCTCCTCGCTGGAACGCGCCAGTTCGAGCGTCTGCGTGGCGGGCTCGCCGTTGGGATTGCGGAAGGTGTTGACGCCGATGATGGGCAGCGTGCCGTCATGCTTGCGCTGCTCGTAGTACAGCGACTCCTCCTGGATCTTGCCGCGCTGGTAGCCGGTCTCCATCGCCCCCAGCACGCCGCCGCGCTCGGCGATGCGCTCGAACTCCTGCATCACCGCCTCCTCCACCAGATCGGTCAGCTCGTCGATCAGGAAGCTGCCCTGGTTGGGGTTCTCGCATCTGGCCACGCCCCATTCGCGGTTGATGATGAGCTGGATAGCCAGCGCGCGGCGCACCGATTCGCCGGTGGGCGTGGTGATGGCTTCGTCGTAGGCGTTGGTGTGCAGCGAATTGCAGTTGTCGTAGATCGCGATCAACGCCTGCAGCGTGGTGCGGATATCGTTGAAGTCGATCTCCTGCGCATGCAGCGAGCGGCCGGACGTCTGGATGTGGTACTTGAGCTTCTGGCTGCGTTCGTTGGCGCCGTATTTGTCACGCATCGTCACGGCCCAGATACGGCGCGCCACGCGGCCCATCACGCTGTATTCCGGGTCCATGCCGTTGGAGAAGAAGAACGACAGGTTGGGCGCGAAATCGTCGATATGCATGCCGCGCGCGAGATACGCCTCCACATAGGTGAAGCCGTTGGACAACGTGAATGCCAGTTGCGAGATGGGGTTCGCGCCGGCCTCCGCGATGTGATAGCCGGAGATCGACACCGAGTAGAAATTGCGCACCTGGTGATGCACGAAGTAGGCCTGGATATCGCCCATCACCTTGAGCGAGAACTCGGTGGAGAAGATGCAGGTGTTCTGCCCCTGGTCTTCCTTGAGGATGTCGGCCTGCACCGTGCCGCGCACGTTCTGCAGCACCCACGCGCGGATCTTGGCCTCCTCGTCGCTGGTGGGATCGCGGCCGTTGTCGGCGCGGAACTTGTCGAGCTGCTGGTCAATGGCGGTGTTCATGAACATCGCCAGGATGGTGGGCGCGGGCCCGTTGATGGTCATCGACACGGAGGTCGACGGGCTGGTCAGGTCGAAGCCGTCGTACAGCACCTTCATGTCGTCGAGCGTGGCGATCGACACACCCGAATTGCCGACCTTGCCGTAGATATCCGGTCGCGTATGCGGATCCTCGCCGTACAGCGTGACCGAGTCGAAGGCGGTGGACAGGCGCTTGGCATCCATGCCCTCGGAGACCAGCTTGAAACGGCGGTTGGTGCGGAAGGCATCGCCCTCGCCCGCGAACATGCGGGTGGGATCTTCGTTCTCGCGCTTGAAGGCGAACACGCCGGCGGTATAGGGGAAGCTGCCGGGCACGTTCTCGCGCATCAGCCACCTGAGCACTTCGCCATCGTCCTCGAAGCGAGGCAGCACCACCTTGCGCACCGTAGTGCCGGACAAGGTGGTGGTGGTGAGCGTGGTGCGGATTTCCTTGTCGCGGATCTTCACCACGTACTCATCGCCGCTATAGGCCTTGCGCATCTCCGGCCACATCGCCAACAGCTTGCGCTCCTGCGCCCCCAGCGCGGCGTCGCGCTCCGCGGCGAGCGCCTGCAGCGCGTCGGCGGCATCGCCCGGCGTTGGCTCCGGCGCGGCCAGCAGCATGCGGCGCGCCTCGCGCAGTTGCTGGCGCTCGCGCGCCAGCCGGCTTTGCGCGTCCACGCGGCGGTGGTAAGCGCGCATGGTGTCGGCGATCTCCGCCAGGTAGCGGTTGCGCGCCGGCGGCACGATCACGTTCTGCCCGGTGGAGATGCGTCCGCTCAGCAGCGGCAGCACGCCAGCCGGCGCGCGCATGCCGCGCGCGCACAGCGCTTCGCGCAGGCCTTGGTAGAGCATGGTGACGCCGTCGTCGTTGAAGCGGGACGCCTGGGTGCCGTACACCGGCATCTCCTCGGGCTTTGCATGCCACTGCTCGCGGTTGCGCTGCACCTGCTTGGCCACGTCGCGCCACGCGTCGCGCGCGCCCTTGCGGTCGAACTTGTTGATGGCGACGAAGTCGGCGAAGTCCAGCATGTCGATCTTCTCGAGCTGGCTGGCGGCGCCGAACTCGGGCGTCATCACGTACAGCGACAGGTCCGCATGCGGCACGATGGCCGCATCGCCCTGGCCGATGCCCGAGGTCTCGACGATGATCAGGTCGAAGCCACTCGCCTTGCACGCTGCCAGCACATCCGGCAGCGCCTGCGAAATCTCGGAGCCGGCCTCGCGCGTGGCCAGCGAGCGCATGAAGATGTTCGGATGATTGATCGCATTCATGCGGATGCGGTCGCCCAGCAACGCGCCGCCGGATTTGCGGCGCGAGGGATCGATCGAGATCACCGCGATCGACAGCGCATCCTGCTGGTCCAGCCGGATGCGGCGGATCAGTTCATCGGTCAGCGAGGACTTGCCGGCGCCGCCGGTGCCGGTGATGCCCAGCACGGGCGTCTTGACCTTTGCCGCTTCGGTGCGCAGCGCATCGGCCAGCGACGGTTCCGCCTTGYCGTTTTCCAGCGCGGTGATCACTTGCGCGAGCGCACGGCGGTCGCCGCCCTTCACCGCGTCGAGCGTGGTCGGCGCATAACGCGCGAGGTCGATATCGCAGCGCTGCACCATGTCTGCGATCATGCCCGCCAGGCCCAGGCGCTGGCCGTCTTCCGGGCTGAAGATGCGCGCCACGCCATAGGCCTGCAGTTCGCGGATCTCGTCCGGCACGATCACGCCCCCGCCGCCGCCGAATAGCTGGATGTGCCCGCCGCCACGCTGGCGCAGCAGGTCGATCATGTACTTGAAGTACTCGACGTGCCCGCCCTGGTAGCTGGAAATGGCGATGCCCTGCACGTCTTCCTGCAGAGCCGCACTGACCACTTCCTGCACCGAGCGGTTATGCCCCAGGTGGATCACCTCGCAGCCCGAAGACTGCAGGATGCGCCGCATGATGTTGATGGAGGCATCGTGGCCGTCGAACAGCGAGGCCGCGGTGACGAAGCGCACTTTGTTGACGGGGCCTTTCGGTCCCTGCGCCTGATGGGAAACGCCGGGTTGGGCGCCCTTCTGCACATCGGAAAGATCGGTCATTTGTCTCCACCATGTTCGGTGTTCTGGCTGCTCGCTTGACGCCCATGTCTGCCGCTCTGGAGTCGGCTCGGATCCCGCATGCGAACGGTCTGGCTGGCGCCGGCCCGGCGGCTTGATTATATGACGTTTACGTTAACGGCAATCAAGCCAGGGACACCCTGCTTGCCGCGCGGCGCGGGCTGCCATGACGAACATCCTCGCACAGTTGGCGAGACGGTGTGATGGATTCTGAGGGAGAAAACGGGCGGGGCGGCGGCATCCGCGGCGCGCGCAAGCGGCCTCGGGCTCCGTGGGCGGGCCGGGAACCGGCGCGCCCGTTGCCGGCCGGCGCGGGGCCACGTGCCCGCGCGAGCCAGCCTGCATCACGTCAGAGACCCGGCTCCGGGCATTCGCCCGCGCCGTTGCCCCGGCGCTCGGCAAACCGGCGCTTCAGCGCGCCAGTCATCCCGCCCAGCCAGCGCCACCACAGGGGGGCGGCCGACTCGGCGAGCGTGAAGCGCGCGCCTTCGCTCTCGCCCGACAGCCATACCGTCGCGCCGGCCGGCAGTGCGTACACGGCGCCCGGCAGCAGCCAGATATCGGCGTGATGGCCCTCCAGTGTCAGCCACAGGCGCCCTTCCAGCACCTTGACGCTCTGCCCTTCGGGGGCGCGCCAGCACACCGGCCGGCCGGGTTCATCCAGTTCGAAGATCCGTAGTTCGCGCATTTCGCTACTCCTTTCTGCATTGCGGTGATGTCTCGTGCCGCCCGGCCTGGCCGGTGCCGGCCCCCTCCTCCGCATGCCTTCCATTATTCACAGCGGCTACTACAATCCCATGAACAGTTGCGAACAGTTTTCCATGCACTGTTCAGTAGTTTTTCCTGACACTTTGCAAGCGCGCCCGTCATGAAGCTGACCCTAGTCCCCGCCACCGGCGTGCCCCTGACCGACCAGATCGTCAACGAGGTCAAGACCTGGATCAGCACGCGCGAGGTGCGTCCCGGCGCCCGCCTGCCGTCGATCCGCCAACTGGCGGCGGAGCACGGCATCAGCCGATTCCCGGTGATCGAGGCCTATGACCGGCTGGTGTCGCAGGGCCTGCTCGACTCCCGCCACGGCTCGGGCTTCTTCGTCGCGGACAGCCCGCTGCTGGCGCGCGCCGCCAATGGCTGGTCGGACCCGAAGCTGGCCGAGGACCTGTCGGACCATATCCTGGAGCAGTTCAATCACCCCAGCGCCACCCTCAAGCTGGCGGGCGGCTTCGTACCCGAAACCTGGCGCGACCTGGACGGGCTGACGCAGGCGATCCGCCAGGTCTCGCGCACCGACGTCTGCAGCGTGATCCATTACGCCACGCCGATGGGCCTTCCGGAACTGCGCCAGCATGTGCTGACCCGCGTGCGGCAACTTGGCATCGCCGCCGAACTGCCGCAGGTACTGATCACCACCGGCGCCAGCCAGGCGCTGGACCTGGTGGTGCGCCGCCTGCTCAAGCCAGGCGATACGGTATTCGTGGAAGACCCCGGCTACTACAACCTGTTCGGCCTGCTGCGCCTGCACGGCGTGCGGCTGGTGGGCGTGCCGCAAACCCGCAATGGCCCGGACCCGGACGCCGCGGAGGCGTTGCTCCGCGAGCACAAGCCCAAGCTGTTCTTCACCAACAGCGTGCTGCAGAACCCGACCGGCTCGACCCTGGCGCCGCCGGTGGCATTCCGCCTGCTCGAACTGGCACGGCGGCATGGCTTCCGCTTTGTCGAGGACGATATCTTCTCGGACTTCCAGACCCACTTCACCGATCGCCTGGCCACGCTGGACCAGCTCGAACATGTGATCTATATCGGTGGCTTTTCCAAGACGGTGTCGGCCTCGCTGCGGATCGGCTACCTGGTCGCCGACAAGGCGCTGGTGAAGGAACTGGTGGACGTGAAGGTGCTGACCAGCGTGGCCGGCTCGCATTTCGCGGAAGCCGTCACCACGGCCTTGCTGGAGCGGGGCGCCTATCGCAAATACATGGAGCGGCTGCGCCTGCGGGTGCGGCAGGCGACCGCCGGCGCGGTGCGGCGCCTGGGCGAGTTTGGCTGGGAGGTGTTTTGCGAACCGGCGGGGGGCAATTTCCTATGGGCACGCGCACTCGGAATCGATGATTCACGCGAACTGGTGACGCTCGCGGAGCGGCACGGCGTGACGCTGGCGCCCGGCAATTACTTCCGGCCGGGCGGCGAAACCTCGGCCTGGATCCGCATCAACTCCGCGTTTGTCGAGGAGCCACGCGCGCTGGCGTTCCTGCGGGAGGCCGGCGCGCGCGAACTGTAACGGGGGCGGCGTCAGCCGCCGTGCAGCACCGCGTTGCGGCGCGCGTAGAGGAAGTAGATGGCCAGCCCGATCGCCAGCCAGCTGGTGAACGCGATCCAGGTCAGCGCCTGCAGGTGAGCCATCAGGAACAGGCAGAAGCCCACGGACAGCAGCGGCACCACCGGCACACCGGGGCAGCGGAAAGCGCGCGGCAGGTCCGGCCGGGTCTTGCGCAGCACCAGCACCGCCACCGAGATCAGCGTGAAGGCCGACAACGTGCCGATATTGATGAGCTCCGCCAGCACGTTGAGCGGCACGAACGCCGCGATAAACGCGAACACGATGCCCACCGTCCAGGTGGCGAAGAACGGCGTGGCATGCACGGGATGCACCTTCGACAAGCGCTCCGGCAGCAGGCCGTCGCGCGACATGGCGAAGATGATGCGTGTCTGGCCGAAGGTCATCACCAGGATCACCGTGGTCATRCCCAGGATGGCGCCAAGATCGACGAAGCCCGCCACCCAGTTCTGCCCGGCATACTGCAGCGCAAGCGAGACCGGGTGATCGATGCCGGCGAACTTGGCGAAGGGCACGATGCCCGTCATGATGGCCGCAACCGTCACGTACAGCACGGTGCACACGGCCAGCGAGCCGATGATGCCGATAGGCAGGTCGCGGCGCGGGTTGCGGACTTCCTCCGCGGCCGAGGTGACGGCGTCGAAGCCAATGAAGGCGAAGAACACCAGCGCCGCCGCATTGAAGATGCCGTCCAGCCCGAAGGGCGCGAACGGATGCCAGTTGGCCGGCTTGACGTGCCACACGCCCACTGCGATGAAGAGCAGCACCACCGCGATCTTGATGGCCACCATCACGTTGTTCAGGCGCGCCGACTCGCGCACGCCGTAGGACACGATCCAGGTGATCAGCAGCATGATCACGGCAGCGGGCAGGTTGAACAGCGTCTGYGCGCCCGGCACAGCACCGGGTGCGGCGGTGAGCATGACCGGCAGGTGAATGCCGAAGCCTGCCATCAGCGACTGGAAATAGCCCGACCACCCCACCGACACCGCCGAGGTCGCTAGCCCATACTCAAGCAGCAGGTCCCAGCCGATCATCCACGCCACGATCTCGCCGAGCGTGGCGTAGCTGTAGGTGTAGATGGAGCCGGAGACGGGGATCGCGGACGCGAACTCGGCATAGCAGAGCGCGGCAAACCCGCAGGCCAGTGCGGCGATCACGAAGGACACGGTCAGCGCCGGGCCGGCCGTGAGCGCGCCGGTGCCCGTCAGCACGAAGATGCCGGTGCCGATGATGGCGCCGATTCCCATCAGGATCAGGTCAACGGGACCGAGCACTTTTTTCAGGCCGTCGTCGCGGGCAGCGGCCAGCATGGCCTCGATGTTCTTGGTGCGGAACAGACTCATCGGCGGGTACTCCTGACGCGCTGGGCGGCTTTGAAAAGCGGCGTATTTTAGCGCGGTAGGGTGGGCGGATTCGTCACTTTCGGGGTGGTCGCTGTTTCTTTGGGCGGCGATGGCTATTGCACCCAACAGCCATACGACATCCCCCCTGCGGGGGGCTGCCGGTCACTCTTCTTTGCTTCGGCAAAGAAGACTAACGAGAAGAAAGCCGACCCTGCCGGGGGCAGAGCAATAAGGCTCTCGAATATCGGTGGTTTCGTCGTACGGCCCAGAGTGCCGGCGGGCATCTGCCGGTACCGGCTTGACTGACCACGAACCTGCCAGCTTCCGGGATTGACGGTGGGGCCCCCGGTAGCGGACATCACTTGCTTCAAGCCGTCTGTCGCTCGCGGAGTGACCGGCCACGAAGTTGCAGGCGCACCGGTTCCGTCGTGGGCGCGGTGGCACCGGATTGATATGCCCGAGACCTTGACCACCGCGCCCGCCCCACCACGAAACCATTGACTGGCGATGTGTCGTGATGGCCCGTGCCGGTAACGGCAGATTGCCGAATGGGCAAGGTTCCGCTACCGGGGGCCGTACTACGAATCCCGGAAGCTGGCAGCGTCGTGGCCCGTCAAACCGGTTCCGGCAGATGCCAGCAGAACTGTGGCCGTACGACGAAACCAGCACCCCTAGCGCCCGCGATTGCTCTGCCCCCGGCAGGGTCGGCTTTCTTCTCGTTAGTCTTCTTTGCCAAAGCAAAGAAGACTAACCGGCAGCCCCCCGCAGGGGGGATGTCGTATGGCTGTTGGGTACAAGAGCCAACACCGCTCAAAGAAACACCGACCAACCCCGCAAAAAAACGTGACCCCCACCATCATCCAGCCAAAACCAAAACCCTCACTTAGCCACCGGCATCGTAAATTCCGCACCCTTGCCGATGCTGTCCGGCCAGCGCTGCATGATGCTCTTGTACCGCGTATAGAAGCGAATGCCTTCTTCACCGTAAGCATGGTGATCGCCGAACAGCGAACGCTTCCACCCGCCAAAGGAGTGCCATGCCATCGGCACCGGAATCGGCACGTTGATGCCGACCATGCCAACCTGGATCTGGCGCGAGAAAGCGCGCGCCACGCCGCCGTCGCTCGTGTAGCACGACACGCCATTGCCATACTCGTGCGCGTTGATCAGGTCCACCGCCTGGGCAAAGTCATGCACCCGCACCACCGACAACACCGGCCCGAAGATCTCTTCCTTGTAGATCGTCATGTCCGGCGTGACATTGTCGAACAGCGTGCCGCCGACATAGAAGCCATCTTCATGCCCTTCGACCTTGTGGCCGCGGCCATCGGTCACCAGCTTCGCACCTTCTTCCACGCCCTTGGCGATATAGCCTTCCACCTTGGCCTTGTGCGCGGCGGTCACCAGCGGACCCATCTCGGCATCGGCTTCCATGCCGTTGCGGATCTTCAGCGACTGCGCGCGTTCGGCCAGGCGCGGGACCAGCTTGTCGGCGACGTCGCCCACCGCCACGGCTACGGAGATCGCCATGCAGCGTTCGCCCGCCGAGCCATAGGCCGCGCCGATCAGCGCGTCCACCGCCTGGTCGAGGTCGGCGTCGGGCATCACCACCAGGTGGTTCTTGGCGCCGCCCAGGGCCTGCACGCGCTTGCCGTGCTTCGTGCCCTCGGTATAGATGTACTCGGCAATCGGGGTCGAGCCGACAAAGGACAGCGCCTGCACATCCTTGTGCGCCAGCAGCGCGTCGACGGCTTCCTTGCCGCCCTGCACCACGTTGAACACGCCGTCCGGCAGGCCGGCCTGCTTGAGCAGGTCGGCGATCAGCAGCGAGGGCGAGGGATCGCGCTCGGACGGCTTGAGCACGAAGGTGTTGCCGCAGGCCAGCGCCACCGGGAACATCCACATCGGCACCATCACGGGGAAGTTGAACGGCGTGATGCCGGCCACCACGCCCAGCGGCTGGCGCAGGTTCCAGTTGTCGATGCCGCCGCCGATGTTGTCGGTGAAGTCGGTCTTGAGCAGGTTGGGAATGCCGCAGGCGAATTCCACCACCTCGATGCCGCGGGTGACTTCGCCCTTGGCGTCCGAGAACACCTTGCCGTGCTCGCGCGTGATCAGCGCGGCGAGGTCGTCATGGTGGCGGTCGAGCAGCTCCTTGAACTTGAACAGGATGCGGGCGCGCTTGAGCGGCGCGGTCTCGGACCAGGCCGGGAAGGCCGCGTGCGCGGCGGCTACCGCGGCATCCACGTCCTGCGCGGAGCCTAGCGCCACGCGCCCGGCCACCGCGCCGGTGGCGGGGTTGAATACGTCGGCATAACGGTCCGACGAGGCGGCGCGCACGGTGCCGCCGATGTAATGCGCGATGTCGGCGATCTGCCGGTTTTCTGCGATGTTCACGTCAGTGTTCCTTGTGTTGTTCCTGCCATGCGTGCGTACTTACTGCACGTCTTGCAGGACCTTCTTCACGGTGTCGAACATTTCGCCGATCTGCTCTTCCGTGATGATCAACGGCGGCGAGAAGGCGAGGATATCGCCGGTGTAGCGCACCAGCACGCCGCGTTCCAGGCATTTGAGGAAGGCCTCGTAGCCGCGCGCGCCGGGCTGGSCGGGACGCGGCTCCAGTTCGATGCCGGCCACCATGCCGAGGTTGCGGATGTCCTTCACGTGGGGGGCGCCGCGCACAGCGTGCACAGCGGCTTCAAATTTGGGCGCCAGTTCGGCGGCACGGCCGAACAGGTTCTCGTTCTTGTAGATATCCAGCGTGGCGATGGCCGCGGCCGCTGCCAGCGGATGGCCGGAATAGGTGTAGCCGTGCAGGAACTCGATCGCGCCCGGCGCGGCGGAGTTGACCACGGTGTCGTGCACTTCGCGCCTGACCGCCACCGCGCCCATCGGCACGGCCGCATTGTTGATGGCCTTGGCCATCGTGATCAGGTCCGGCGTGACCTTGAAGCGCTCGGCGGCGGTGGCCGCGCCCAGGCGGCCGAAGGCGGTGATGACTTCGTCGAAGATCAGCAGGATGCCGTGCTTGCTGGTGATCTCGCGCAGCTTTTCGAGATAGCCCACCGGCGGCACCAGCACGCCGGCCGAACCGGCCAGCGGCTCGACGATCACGGCAGCCACGTTCGACGGATCGTGCAAGGCCAGGATGCGCTCCAGGTCCTCGGCCAGGTGCCCGCCCCATTGCGGCTGGCCCTTGGAGTAGGCAGCCTCGGCAATATTGAGCGTGGCCGGCAGGTGGTCCGTGCCAGGCATCAGGTTGGCCGAGAAGACCTTGCGGTTGCCGCCGATGCCGCCCACCGCCATGCCGCCGAAGCCCACGCCGTGATAGCCGCGCTCGCGGCCGATAAAGCGGGTGCGCTGGCCTTCGCCGCGCGCGCGATGGTACGCCAGCGCGATCTTCAGCGCGGTGTCGACCGATTCCGAACCCGAGTTGGTGAAGAAGATGCGGTCCAGCCCGGACGGCATGATGGCGGCCAGCTTGGTGGCGGCCTCGAATGTCAGCGGGTGGCTCATCTGGAATGGCGGCGCATAGTCCAGGGTCTGCACCTGGCGCGCGACCGCTTCCGAGATCTCCTTGCGGCAGTGGCCGGCGGCCACGCACCACAGGCCGGCGCAACCGTCGAGGATCTGGCGGCCGTCATGCGAGGTGTAGTACATGCCGCTGGCCGAGGCGAGCAGGCGCGGCGCCGCCTTGTACTGGCGGTTGGCGGTAAACGGCATCCACAGGGCATCGAGATCGGGGATCACGGTCTTGGCGGCATCCATACGTCCTCCTCAGGGCATTGGCTCGGGCGGCGGCGGTTGCGCCGCACCGGGGTTGTCGAGTGATTCTGGCGAATGCGGCCACTGTAGCGGCCCGGCCCGGCTTAAAGAATATACGGTCGGCAAAACATCACCTGACCGTACAGTTAAGACTATGACAACTGTACAGAATTCAAAAGGCGCGCTA
The DNA here is from genome assembly GCF_056397325.1 of Cupriavidus sp. 05N39. Lineage (NCBI taxonomy): Bacteria > Pseudomonadati > Pseudomonadota > Betaproteobacteria > Burkholderiales > Burkholderiaceae > Cupriavidus > Cupriavidus sp. 05N39. Next base: position 34,885 of record NZ_JBFTNE010000023.1, on the reverse strand, counting down.
CATGCCGGCTTGCCGCCATGCCCGGCCCTGGCGCGCCCCGCGGCGCGCAATCCCGCCCCGGAAGCCATGTTCGCGCTGCGGTGCCGCAATGCCGCGCGGGACGAAGACGCTTCCCATCGCACCACTACGGCCACTAAACTGTACAGGTTGATTCTGACATATGACGCATGCTAAACCTTGAACTGGTCCGCAGCCGGCGCAGCGGGGACACCCTGACCGAACAGATCGTGGCCGGCATCGCCAGCCTGATCGACCGGCGCGTGCTGCGCGCCGGCGTGGCGCTGCCCTCGGTGCGGCGGTTCGCCCAGCAACACGGCGTCAGCACCTTCACCGTGGCCGAGGCCTACGGCCGCCTGACCGCGCTGGGCTACCTCGGCGCGCGCGCGGGTTCCGGCTATACGGTGGCGCACCGCCACGCGCCGGCCGGCCAGGCGCCAGCGGCGCGCTGGGAGGCACCGGGGCTGAATGCCGCCTGGCTGTTGTCGGACGTCTTCGCCGACCATTCGGTGCCCATCAAGGCGGGCGCGGGCTGGCTGCCCGGCGACTGGCTCAACGAGGAGGGACTGCACCAGGCCATGCGCGCCGCGGCGCGGGTGCCCGCGGCGCAGGTCTCGGGCTATGGCCATCCTTACGGCTTTGGCGCGCTGCGCGAGCATATCGCCGCCGGCCTCAGCCAGTACGGCATGCCAGTCCAGGCCCAGCAGGTAGTGCTGACCCAGGGCGCCACGCAGGCGCTGGACCTGGTGGTGCGCACCTTGCTGCGGCCGGGCGACACGGTGCTGGTGGAAGACCCGTGCTACTGCAACCTGCTGCAGATCCTGCGCCTGGCCGGGCTGCAGGTGATCGGCGTGCGCCGCACCGCCAGCGGGCTGGACACCGACGCGCTCGACCACGCCATCAGGAGCCATGCACCGCGTGCCCTGTTCGTCAACACCGTGCTGCAGAATCCCACCGGCGGCACGCTTACCAGCATGAACGCGCACCGCGTGCTGCAACTGGCCGAGCAATACCGGCTGCTGGTCGTGGAGGACGATATCTACCGCGAACTGGCGCCCGCCGGCTCGCCCATGCTGGCGGCCATGGACGGCCTCTCGCACGTGATCTACATCAACGGTTTTTCCAAGACCATCACGCCGTCGCTGCGGGTGGGCTACCTGGCAGCCAGCCCCGATCTGGCCAAGGCGCTGGCCCGCACCAAGATGGCGGTGGGGCTGACGTCATCGGAAGTGACGGAACGGCTCGTGTATTCGGTGCTGACCAGCGGCCACTACGGCCGCCACGTGGCGGCGCTGGCCGAACGGCTGCGCGCCCAGCAGGACCGGATCACGGAGAAGATGGAAGCGCACGGGCTGGAAGTGCTGCTGCGCCCGGAAGGCGGCATGTTTGCCTGGGCACGGATGCGCCCGCGAGACGGGAACGAGCAGGCCGCCCTGTCAGGCAACCGGCTGGCAACGCTGGCACTGGAGCACGGCATCTGGCTGGCACCGGGCTCCTACTTCGAGCCGGAAGAAGGCGACTCGCCCTGGATACGGTTCAATGTCGCGACCACCGACGCGCCCGCGCTATGGCGCTTTTTCGACACGCTGCGCGGCGCGGATAGCCGGGGGGCGGAGACCGGACTTCCCGAGCCGGCCTCGCGCGCCGCGCGCAATCCGCGTGCCGGCATGGTCAAGCTGGCCTGAGCGCCGGCCCGGGCCAGCCGCCGTTGCCGGTTCAGAAGCGATAACGCATGTAACCCGTGTAAAAACCGCTACCCGGATTGGGCTGCTTGATACCGGCATTGGAGACATGCTGGTAGCGGAAGCCGGCTTCGTAAGCAGTCTTGGGGCCGAATGCCATGCCTACGCCGATCATGTCGGAGAACTGGAACAGGCTGCCGGAGCGGTGCTCGTCGGAGGTGGCCTTGTGGCTCATCATGCGCACGCCTACCGAAGCTTCCAGGAAGGGGACCAGCGAGCCGCCGCGCTTTTCCAGGCGAAAGATCGGCGAAAAACCGAACTCGGTCACATTCTGGGCATTGGTGCCGCTGCGGGCATTCCATTCGGCCAGTTCGGCCTCCCACTGCAGCTTGACCAGCCAGCCCTGCGGGTTGCCCCAGGCAAAGCCTGAATCCCAGTTGACGCCGATTTCGTACTTGTTGATGTTGTGGCCAGGATCGCGGCCGAAGGCCACGTGCACCCCGGGATCGGCATGCGCCAGCGCGCTGGTACCAAGGGCAGCCACGGCGCCAAGCGCCTTGATATGCGTTACAAGCCGGTGGGCAAGGCCGGCGTTCTTCTTATCTCTGGTCATGTACATGGTGGGTGGTGAATACCGCGAAGAATGGCAAGTCCTAGCGAAAACCTTGCCACCTCCCAGCGGCAAGGCCGACCACCCGTACTCAGGACCAGAGGCGTTCCACCACCCAGCTCGCGGTCACGCAGATCGCGAGCCAGGCGCTCATGCATCCGGCAATAAATCGGTAAGTCATGTCAATTTCCGCAACAAACGCCTGGGGACAAGCGAATAATTCCGGAATTATACATCCATCCATGAATGTATGTTGAGGGCTGACGCGGATTCGGCTAGGACCTGACTTAATGGTCAGGGATTATGCGCCTCCGGGCGGCGTAATGCTTGCGGTACCAAAGCCCTGTTGCCGCGCCGCGTCAACCCTCCTGGCCTGTGGTGCCCGGCGGCACCCGCCTCTCACCCCACCGTTGCGTATTCCAGCGTCTTTGGCGTCTTCACGATCACCTCGGGGCGTTCGCCCACCACCACCGTATCGTCCAGCCGGAAGCCCCCCAATCCGTAGACATAGATGCCGGGCTCGGCCGAGTACACCTCGCCCGGCAACAGCGCCCGCGTATTGAAGGCCATGTCTTCCGGGTACTCGTGCAGCATCAGGCCGACCGCGTGGCCTGTGCGGTGAAAGATGTACTCGCCCAGGCCCGCGCGCTCGATCACGGCCTGTGCCGCAGCGTCCATATCGCAGACGCGGCGTCCGGTCACCGCGGCCGCTACCGCGGCATCGGTGGCTTCGGCGGCGACCTCGTAGCAATGTGCCTGGCGCGCATCCGGCCTGCCGCAGAACCAGGTGCGTTCGTTCTCGACGTAGTAGCCATTCAGGCGCGGCAGGATCAGGTTGACGATAGTGTCGCCGGCCGCGATGCGCGCCCCGCACGCGGCGCCGTCGCCATGCGGCGACGCCGAGGCGGGCCCCGTCAGTGTCCAGCACTTGAGAATGTCGAAATCCTCGCCGGGGAAACGGCGCGCCGCTTCCTCCACCATCAGCGCCGACATGGCGTGGTCCAGCTCCTGCACCAGCCGGCCTGCGCGGATATTCTCGCGATAGCGGTCCTGCACCCAGTCGGTCAGCGCCCCCAGTTCACGCATCACCTGCAGTTCCTCGGCATGCTTGACCCAGCGCATGCCGCGCATCTCGGCCAGGGCCGGGCGCAAAGTAAGCTCGGGCAGGTAGCGCTGCGCCGCCGCCAGGATCGGGTGCGCCACATCGACGGCAATGCGCGAACCGCCCAGCCCGTGCGCGGCCAGCAGCGACGCCACCACCTCGGGCAACTGTGGCGCCAGCGCCAGCCGCCGCGCGACGCGCGGATGCTCGGCATAGTAGGTCACATCGCGCAGCCAGACCTTCTCCTTTTCCGCGCACAAGCGCATATGGTTGGTGGATAGCTCGTTCATCACCGCGAAGGGCTCGCCATTGCGCGGCACGAACACAAATACGGGGCGTTCCCACGGCCAGACATCAAGCTGGAAATTGGTGGCGAACTGGAAGAAGTCCGGGGTGGCGAATACCAGCGCGTCAACGCGGAGGCGGTCCATCAGCGCGTGCATCATGGACAGTCGGTAGTCGCGCACGGCGGTCGTGATCTGGGGCATGTCTTGTCTCCTTGAAAGTCGGTGCGGTAAAGCCAGGCGTGGTGCGGATGCGTGGTGCGGATCAAAGGGCGATGCCGAGCTTGCGGATCAGCGGGCCCCAGGCCTGCGCGTCGCGCTGCATATAGCGCTGCACTTCGTCAGGCGGGCCCTTGATCGGCTCCAGGAACTGGTTGGCCAGCTTGTCCTTGAACGCGGGCTCGTCCATGGCCGCATCGATGTCGGCATTGATCTTGCGCACCAGCGGCGCCGGCGTGCCGGACCTGGCGACGATGGCGTACCAGCCCGGCACCGCCACGTCGTAGCCAAGCTCCTTGAATGTGGGCACATCGGGCAGCGCCGCCAGGCGCCGCTCGCCGGTCACCGCCAGCGGCACCAGCTTCTTGCCGGTGATATAGGGCTGCACGCCCGCCAGCACGTTCATCATCGCCGGGGTCTCGCCCGACATCAGGCTGGTCGATCCGCCGGCGCCGTTGAACGGCACATGCTGCAGCTTGATGCCGGCGCGCTCGGCCACCAGTTCCATGGCCAGATGCGTGGAATTGCCGATGCCACCGGAGGCATAGCTGATGCCGCCCGGCCGCGCCTTGGCCAGCCGCACGAACTCCGCGAAGCTGGTGGCATGCATGGCCGGCGCCACCACCAGCACGAAGGGCGAGTTCGCCAGCATCGCCACGCCGGCCAGGTCGCGCTGCGGCACATAGGGCAGCGAGGGATACAGGAAGGGATTGAAAGCCAGGTTGGAAACGCCGGCGAAAAACAGCGTGTAGCCGTCGGCCGGTTGTTGCAGCACGTAGTTGATCGCCAGTACGCCATTGGCGCCTGGCCTGTTTTCCACCACCACGCTGCGCCCCCAGCGCTTGCCAAGCGCTTCAGCCAATGCGCGCGCAAGCACATCGTTGCCGGTTCCGCCGGCCTGCGGCACCACGAGCCGCACGGGGCGCTGCGGCCACGCCTCCGCCCAGCCGGCGGCGCCGTATGACATTCCCGCCACGGCTAGCGCGGCGCCCACTATCAGCGTTCGTCTCTTCACATCGTTCTCCTCTCGAATCCCCTGGACGCGCCTCATGACGGACCCATCCGGTTTACTGTACCATGTGGTACACGCAAAAGAAAACAGGACCGGCACAGGGCCTGCCATCGCGGCAAGAGCCGGTGAGAAAGCTTGAAGGGGAAGCGGAGACGCATTGCCGCGGCAGCGGCAACAACTGCTGCGCGGCGCCGTGATGGCGCCGCGTCGGGATCAGGCTTCGTGGCCGGGCTTTGCGCCCGCCGCCCTGGGCGCGTTCTGCATGCGCGCGAAATACTTCAGCGCGGCGGTGGTGCCCTTGCGATCGCCCGTGGTGACGAGATCCAGCAGCAGCCCGCGCATCGTGGCCACCTCGACTCGGGCACGCAGCTTCGCCTCGCTGGTGCTCAACCCGAGCTGCTTGTGAAAGCGCTCGGTCAGCGCGCCGGTCCAGCTGCCGATCACGTCATCGAGGAAGACATGGAAGCGCTCGCGATCGCGAATGGCGCGCCCGTAGATCTCGAACAGCAACTGGATGATGGGGAGGTAGTTGTCCGCCGAGTAGCGCGCCCAGGCCACTTCCAGCGCCCGCGCGGGATCGGCCTCGCTGGCGGCCAGGCTGGCGCGCGCATCCAGTTCGGCATGGCGGATGCGGCGCAGCACCGCTTCCCAGAACTGGTCGCCGGAGCCGAAGTAGTAGATCAGCATGCGGTGGCTGGTACCGACCGCTTCGGCGATATTGCGCAGCGACAGGTCGCCGATGCCGTGCTCCAGCACATGACGCACGGCGGCGTCCAGCAACTGGATGGCCTGGTCGCTGGTGGCGCGGCTTTCGGCAAGCGTATCGGCGGCGGGGTTCTTGCGGGGCGGCATGGATGGGTGAGACGCGATCGGTCGGGCACGGGTGCGAAGACAGCGAGTGTAAGCCAGGCCGGCGCGTCATGCATCCACCTCCTGCCGCGCGTCCGGCGCGCTCAGCCTGCGCCCAGCAGGAAGGGCAACGTCTCCTCCAGCAGCAACGCCGGCGCTTCCTCGGCGATGTAATGCCCGCAAGGCAGGCTCTTGCCATCCACGCTGCGCGCCACCTTGCGCCACTCTTCCAGCGGCGCGAAGCAGCGGCCCACGGCGCCCTGCTCGCCCCACAGCGCCAGCATGCTGCACTCGACCTTGCGCCCCGCGGCCAGGTCGGCGCGGTCGTGATCGAGATCGACCGAGGCGCTGGCGCGGTAGTCCTCGCACAAGCCGTGCGCCGCGCCGGGCAGGCTGAGGCAGCGCAGATACTCGGCCATGGCCGCCGGCGTGAACGGCGCCAGCCCGGCGCTGCGGCTGCCCATGGTGTTACGCAGGTAGAGCGCCGGATCGGCCTCGATCAGCGTCTCGGGAAACGGCGCGGGCCGGATCAGGAAGAACCAGTGGTAGTACGCCAGCGCGAACTGCAGGTTGGTCTGCTCGTACATCGCCAGCGTGGGCGCGATATCGAGCGTGACCAGCCGCCGCACGGCATCCGGATGGTCCAGCGCCATGCGGTGGGCCACGCGCGCACCCCGATCGTGCGCCATCACCAGGAAGCGCTCGAAGCCCAGCGCGCGCATCACCGCCACCTGGTCCTGCGCCATGCTGCGCTTGCTGTAGTTGGCATGGTCGGGCAGCCCGGCGGGCTTGCCGCTGTCGCCGTAACCGCGCAGGTCGGTGGCGACCACGGTGAAATGCCGGGCCAGCGCGCCGGCCACCTTGTGCCAGATCACATGCGTTTGCGGATGGCCGTGCAGCAGCAGCAAGGCCGGGCCCTGGCCGCCGACGAAGGCGTTGATCTCGACTTCGCCGCAGCGGATGCGGCGCGGGGTGAAACCTTCGAACACAATCGGTCCTCCTTCAGGCGGACAGCCGCGCCATGGTCTTGGCGGCGACGTCCTGCAGCCAGGGCTGCGCATGGTGATGCCGCCGCGCGAACCCGGCGATCCGCGACGACTGTGCCAGCGTCGCGCCGATCATGTCCAGGCCCTGGCGGAACAGGGTGCGATGGCGCTCGGCCAGCGTGAAGCCGGCGCGCACGGCGCCCGCGCTCACCGTCATGGCCGCGAGGTCGATCTCGATCCGGACCGGCGCCTCGCGCGACACCTCGACCATCAGCGCATCCACTTCGGCCTGCGGCAGCATCACCAGCAGCAGGCGGTTGTTGATCGCATTCGAATAAAAAATCTCGCCAAAGCTCGGCGCGATCACCGCGCGGATGCCGAATTGCTGCAGGCCCCACACCGCGTGCTCGCGGCTCGAACCACAGCCGAAGTTGGGGCCCGCCACCAGCACGCCCGCGCCCCGGTAGCGTGGCTGGTTGAGCACGAACTCCCGGCGCGGCGCGCCCTGCGCGTCGAAGCGCATATCGTAGAGCAGGCCACGGTCCAGCCCGGCCTTGTCGATGATGCGCAGGAACTGCTTGGGCATGATCTGGTCGGTGTCGAGATTGCCGATGGGCAGGGGCGCGCCGAGGGCGGCGATCAGATCGGCATCAGGGTCAGGCATCGAATCAGGCATCGGTATGCTCCAGGCGGCGTACATCGGTGATGCAGCCGGTCAGCGCGGCGGCGGCGGCCATCGCGGGACTCATCAGGTGGGTGCGCCCGGCGCGCCCCTGGCGTCCCTCGAAATTGCGGTTGGTGGTGGAGGCGCAGCGCTCGCCCGGCGCGAGCACGTCGTCATTCATGGCCAGGCACATGGAGCAGCCGGGCTTGCGCCACTCGAAGCCGGCATCGAGCAGTACCCGCGCAATGCCTTCGTCCTCGGCCTGCCGGCGCACCGCGCCCGAGCCGGGCACCACCATCGCGCGCACGCCTTCGGCCACCTTGCGCCCGCGCACGATGGCGGCCACCGCGCGCAGGTCTTCGATGCGGCCGTTGGTGCACGAGCCGATAAACACGCGCTGCACCGGCAAGCCCTCGAGCGAGGCGCCCGCCTGCAGGCCGATGTAGCCGAGCGCCTTGGCGGCGGCGCTGCGCGCCGTTTCGTCGGCCGCTTCCTCCACCAGTGGGACGCGCGCGTCGATGGGGATGGCCTGGTCGGGACTGGTGCCCCAGCTCACATAGGGCGCGACGTTGCCGGAGTCGAATCCCAGCTCGCTATCGAAGCGCGCATCCGCATCCGAACGCAGATCGCGCCAGCACGCCAGCGCGCGCTCGCGCATCGTTGCGTCGATATCCGCTGCGCGTGCCAGCACGTAGTCGATGGCGCGCGCATCCGGTGCGATCAGCGCGCCGCGCGCGCCGGCTTCCACCGTCATATTGCAAAGCGTCATGCGCGCCTCGATGGTGAGCGCATCGATGGCACTGCCGGCAAATTCCACCACATAGCCGCGCGCGCCCTGGGCGCCGATGCGGCTGATGATGTGCAGGATCAGGTCCTTCGCGGTGACGCCGCGCGGCAGCATGCCGTCCACGCGGATACGCATGTCCTTCGCCACGCGGTAGACCAGCGTCTGCGTGGCCAGCACATGCTCCACCTCCGACGTGCCGATGCCGAAGCCGAGCGCGCCCAGCGCGCCGTAGGTGGTGGTATGGCTGTCGCCGCACAGCACCACCATGCCGGGCCGGATCATGCCGTGCTCGGGCGCGATCACGTGCTCGATGCCCTGCAGGGCATAGTCGGTGTCGAACAGGGGTATGCCGTGCTGCACGCAGTTGCGCTTGAGATTGCGCGCCTGCAGCGCCGAGGCGGGGTCTTGTATGCGGCGCGGGCTTTCCGCATGAGTGGGGATGACATGGTCCACCACCGCCACCTGCTGGCCAGGCGACGGCACGCCCCGGCCCTGCGCGGCCAGCCCGGCGAATGCCTGCGGGCTGGTGTACTCGTTCATCAGGTGCAGATCCGCGTAGAGCAGCACGTGATCGGCGTCGAGCGCGGCCACGGTATGCGAATCCACCAGCTTGCGATAGAAGGTAAGGCCTGACATGGGGCTCTGCCTGCGTTGAATGGCGTTGAATTGGGTTGAAGAGTATCGAGAGACCAGTTTAACCATTGAACCCATCGCTATAATTTCATCTACAGACTTTCATTCAGTCGCCAGATTCACCAATCCCCGGCCTAACCGCATCGTTCCGCATCGTGGACAACTTCTCGGACCTAGCCTTCTTCGTCACCCTGGTCAAGCGCGGCAGCCTGGCCGGCGCGGCCCAGCAATCCGGCATCACGCCATCGGCGGCCAGCAAGCGGCTGACGGCGCTGGAAGCGCGCCTTGGCGTGCGCCTGCTCAACCGCACCACGCGCCGCCTGAGCGTGACGCAGGAGGGCGAGGCTTACCTCGCGCAGGGCGCGCGCATCCTGGCCGAACTGGAGGAACTGGAACAGGGCCTGGGCGGCAGCCGGGTAGCGCCGCGCGGGCTGCTGCGGGTCAACGCCACGCTCGGCTTCGGCCGGCGTCACGTGGCGCCGGCAGTGGGCGCCTTCCTGCTGGCCTGCCCGGAGGTGGAGGTGCAGCTTGAACTGACCGACCGGCCGCTCAACCTGGCCGAAGCCGGCTTCGATGTCGGCATCCGCGTGGGCGACCTGCCCGATGCGCGCCTCGCCGCCAGGCCTCTTGCCCACAATCGCCGGCTGCTGTGCGCATCGCCGCGCTACCTGGCCAGCCACGGCGCGCCGGGCTCGCCGCGCGAACTGCAGCAGCACCGCTGCATCGTGATCCGGGAAAGCGATGCCACCTACGGCACCTGGCAACTGCGCTCGGCGAGCCGACAGGAGACCGTCAAGGTGCGCGGGCCGGCCAGCACCAACGACGGCGAAGTGGCGCTCGGCTGGGCCTTGCAAGGCCACGGCATCCTGATGCGCTCCGAATGGGAGGTGGCGCCGATGCTCCGGTCCGGGCGGCTGCGGCAAGTGCTGCCCGACTGGGAAACGCCGCCCGCCGACGTATTCGCGGTATTCCTCACGCGCGACCACCTCACGGCCAAGGTGCGCGCCTTCGTCGATTTCCTGGCGGAGCACTTCGCGGCGCACCGCGTGCAGGGCGCGCCTTATAGCGGGTGGTAGCCGCCCGCCGCTAGCCGCGCAGGAATGCCAGCGCCAGCCCGGCGGCGCCGCAAGCGAGGATGACGGGGATCACCCCGGCCTTGAAGCGGAACAGCGCCACCGCCGCGGCCAGCCCGATCAGGGCCGAAGGCCAGTCGAAGCGCCCGTGCAGCCCGGCGKGCCACAGCACGTGATAGGCGAAGAACACCGCCAGGTTGACGATCACGCCCACCACCGCCGCCGTGATGGCGGTCAGCGGCGCGGTGAACTTCAGGTTGCCGTGCGTGCTTTCCACGAACGGGCCGCCCAGCAGGATGAACAGGAAGGACGGCAGGAAGGTGAAGAAGGTCACCACCGTTGCCGCCGCCATGGCCGATGCCACCGCCGCATCGGCGCCGAGCACGGTATGCGTCCAGCCGCCGACAAAGCCAACGAAGGCCACCACCATGATGAGCGGTCCGGGCGTGGTTTCCCCCAGCGCCAGCCCGTCGATCATCTGCGGCGCGGTAAGCCAGTGGTAATGCTCGACCGCGCCCTGGTAGACGTACGGCAGCACCGCATAGGCGCCGCCGAAAGTCATCAGCGCGGCCTTGGTGAAAAACCAGCCCATTTGCGTCAGCGTGCCCTGCCAGCCGTAGCGCCATGCCAGCGCGCCGGTCGCCAGGGCCCAGATCGCCAGGAAAACCGCCAGCACCCGCGCGAATCGCTTCCAGGTGAAAACGGCATGCGCCGGCGTGGGCGTGTGGTCGTCCAGCAACGCGGGCCCGAAGCCGGCCTTGCCCGCGCCATGCCCGCCGCCGCTGGTGAAGCGCGCCGGCGCGAACCGGCCGCCCACATGGCCGATCACGCCCGCGGCCAGCACAATGGCGGGGAACGGCAACCCGAGCGCGAAGATCGCGACGAACGAGGCCGCCGCGATCGCCCACAGCCAGCTGTTCTTCAGCGCCCGCGAGCCGATCCGCCAGGCGGCGGACACCACGATGGCCGTCACCGCCGGCTTGATGCCGTACAGCACGCCCGCCACCGCCGGCACCTCGCCAAAGCGCATGTAGATCCACGACAGCAGCATCAGGATCAGCAGCGAAGGCAGCACGAACAGCCCGCCGGCGATCACCCCGCCCCAGGTGCGGTGCATCAGCCAGCCGATATAGGTCGCCAGTTGCTGCGCTTCCGGGCCGGGCAGCACCATGCAGTAGTTGAGCGCGTGCAGGAAGCGGCTCTCGGAGATCCAGCGGCGCCGCTCGACCAGGTCCTCATGCATGATGGCGATCTGCCCGGCGGGCCCGCCGAAGCTGATAAAGCCCAGCTTGAGCCAGTACCAGAAGGCCTGGCGCAAGGTAATGGCGGCGGGGGCGACGGCGTCTGGCGTGGTGCTAGTTGCTTGCATGAGTGCGGTTCTTGGGATGGTTCGCCAGCGGCAGGTCGGGCGCATAAGATAGCAGAGACTTGTGTCAGCAACCCACACCGCCGTCAGGGATGAGGCGGCTTTGCAACGCCGGGACTGATACCCTTGCGACACCCCCAAGGAAAGCCATGCATAGCAACGACCTGTCCCGCTGGACCCACAGCCACGTATTCGACACCGGCAACCGCGCCGCCGAGCGTGGCACCCGCCTGGTGATGCTGATCACCGCCGTCACCATGGTCGCCGAAATCGCCGCCGGCCTGTGGTTCAACTCGATGGCCTTGCTGGCCGACGGCTGGCACATGAGCTCGCACGCGCTGGCGATCGGGCTCACCGCCTTCGCCTACGCCGCGGCGCGCCGCTATGCCGCGGACAAGCGCTTTGCCTTCGGCGCGTGGAAGATCGAAGTGCTGGCCGGCTTTGCCAGCGCGATCTTCCTGCTCGGCGTGGCCGCGCTGATGGTGTTCGGCTCGGTCGAGCGGCTGTTCAGCCCGCAGGCCATCCACTACCGCGAAGCCATGGCGGTGACCATCGTCGGATTGCTGGTCAACCTCGGCTGCGCGCTGATCCTCGGTGGCGCCCATCATGATCACGGCCACGGCCACGGCCACGACCACGCCCATGATCACGGGCACGATCACGGCAAACATCACGACCTCAACCTGCGCTCCGCCTACCTCCACGTGCTGGCCGACGCCGCCACCTCGGTGCTGGCGGTGCTGGCGCTGGCCGGCGGCTGGTGGCTCGGCCTGGGCTGGCTCGACCCGGTGATGGGGCTGGTGGGCGCCGCGCTGGTCGGCCACTGGGCACTGGGCCTGCTCAGGCAGACCGGCACGGTGCTGCTCGACCGCGAGATGGATCACCCGGTGGTGGAGGAAGTGCGCGAGGTGCTGGCCGGCTTCGACCAGGGCCCCGAAGGCACGCGCGTGACGGACCTGCACGTATGGCGCGTGGGCAAGCAGAAATTCGCCGTCATCGCCAGCCTGGTCACGCACGACGCCGCGCTGACACCCGCGCGCGTCAGGCAGGCGCTGTCGGTCCACGAAGAACTGGTGCACGTGACGGTGGAGATCCACCGCTGCGATCATGACGGCGCCACCGCGGCGCACCGGCACGCATGACCCACTGACGCACTACGCCAGCCCGCGCTGCGCGGCCGCCACGGCCGCCGTGCGGGTTTCCACCCCGAGCTTCTCGTAGATGTGTTCGAGATGCTTGTTGACGGTGCGCGGGCTCATGCCGAGGATCTCGGCCACGTCGCGGTTGGTCTTGCCGCGCGCCACCCAGACCATCACCTCGGCCTCGCGCGGCGTCAGTTCCGATGGCGGCGCGCTCGTGGCCGCGTGCACCGGATGCGCGGCGAGTTCCACCACCATCACGCCCGCCGTCGCGCCTGTCAGCCGGCGCAGGGACAACCCGCCCGGCAGCAAGCCCGGCGCGGCCACATCCTCCTGCAGCGCCCGCAGCGCTGCCACCAGCGGCGCCGGCAACGGCGCGCCGGGCAGGCAGGCCACCCAGCCCTGCGCCTGCATCAAGGCCGCGGCGCTGGTGTTCATCCACATCAGCTGGCCAGCGGTATCGGCCGCCAGCATCGCCACCGCGCTGCCCAGCACGGCCGCGCGCGCGCTGCGCGCCAGGCGCGCCTTGGCGGCATGCGAGCGCACCCGCGCCACCACCTCGGCAATCGCCACCGGCTTGGTCACGTAGTCGCACGCGCCCACCTCGAATCCGCGCACGATATGCCCGGTCTCGCCCAGCCCTGTCATGAAGATCACCGGCAGGTCGGCATGGCGGTCCATCAGCGCCGCGCAGGTGGCAAAGCCGTCCATGCCCGGCATGTCCACGTCGAGCAGCACCGCGTCGGGCTCGAAGAGCGCCAGCGCATCGAGCGCGGCGTCGCCGCTGTGCGCGGCATGCACCGCCATGGCCTCGCCGCCCAGGGCGCGCGTGAGGAAGCCGCGCGCGTCGGCATTGTCGTCCACCACCAGTACGCGGGTCTGCAGGTCAGGAGCGGGATTCATGAAGCGCCTCGCCAAGTGAGTGAGTCAGTGCAGCGCCATCGCTGCGTGCCAGTGCAAGCATGCGGGCCGCCCATGCGGCGGCAGCGTCCGCGCCTTCGGCCAGCTCGGAAAGCTGCGCCTCCAGCGCGCGCTGCCGCCCGGTGGCGCCGAGCAGCAGCAGCTCGCGCAGCAGCTCGGCCGATGGCAGCGCGTGTACGGCGGCGGCCTTGCTCTCATGCTGCACCGCGCTCGCCAGCGCGCGCCGGACCACCTCGATCAGTTCCACCTCGCGCACCGGCTTGCTGACGAAAGCAAAATAGCCGTGCGTGGCACGCGCTTCCTCGGTGTTCTCGTGCGCATTGGCGGAGACGATCACGACCAGCGGCGGACGTTCCCGCGCGCGCAGCAGGCGGCACAGGTCCCAGCCGGACGCATCGGGCAGGTTGAGGTCCAGCAGCACCAGTTGCGGCCGCAAGCGCTGCACCGCCGGCAGTACCGCCGCGCCCTCCCCCACCTCATCCACCGCCAGCCCCAGCGGCGCCAGGAAGCCGAGCAGCACCGCGCGATGCGCGGCGCGGTCGTCCACCACCAGCACCCGCGCATCGGCCGGCAGGCGGGTGCGCTGCGCGGGCACCCGGCGCGCCACCGGCGCCGTCACGGCGGGCAGGTACAGCCGTGCCGTGAACTCGCTGCCGGCACCGGACGCGCTGCGCACGCGGATCTCGCCGCCCATCAGGTCGGCCAGCAGCCGCACGATGGCCAGCCCCAGGCCGATGCCGTCGCGGTCGTCGTGGCCACAGGCCCGCTCGAACGGGTCGAAGATGCGCTCCTGGTCGGCCGCGTCGATGCCCGGACCGGTATCGCTCACCACGATGGTGGCCATCTCGCGCTGGTGGCGCACGGCGAGCGTCACCGCACCCTGCTCCGTGAACTTGATGGCGTTGCTGACCAGATTGATGACGATCTGCCGCAGCCGCTTGGGATCGCCGTGCACGTACGCAGGCAGCACGCCTTCCACGCGGTAATGGAAGGCCAGCCCGCGCGCCGCGGCAAGCGGGCGGAACATGCGCACCAGTTCATCGAACAGGCCTTCCAGCGCCAAGGCTTCCTGCGCCAGGCGCAGCTTGCCGGCCTCGATGCGCGACAGTTCCAGCAGGCCATCGACCAGACTGGAGAGATGCTCGCCGGCACGCCCGATGGTGCGTACGTCTTCGCGCAATGCCGGCGGCAGCGGCCCCGCGCGCAACAGCAGTTGCGAATAGCCGAGGATCGAATTCAGCCCCGCGCGCATCTCGTGGCTCATGCCGGTGATGAAGCGGCTCTTGGCCACGTTGGCCTTCTCCGCGACTTCCTTCGCGCCCTGCAGCAAGGCATCGGTATGGCGGTGCGCGTCGATTTCCTTTTGCAGCAGCATGTTCTGCCGCTCCGATTCTTCCTGCGCCACGCCCCGGCTTTCGTTGGCCAGCACCAGCCACCACGCCGCCACCGCCGCGAACAGCAGCAACCCGGCAAAGATCTTGAGGAACAGCCCGGCGCGCGGCAACGTGGCCGCCGCCAGCGCGCCCGACAATTGCTCCTGCGTGTACAGCAGCCACAGGAAGGTGCCGAACACGAACACCATGCCCGCCAGCACCAGGCAGAACTGGCCGATGCGGCGCGCCATCACCGGCGGCGTGCCGGCCGGCAGCACGCGCGTGAGCGCGGTGACGATCTGCTCCTGCGCGCTGGCGCCGGGCTTGCAGCGGTCGCCGCAGCGCGCGTCCAGCGTGCAGCACAGCGAGCAGATCGGGCCGCGATACGCGGGGCAAGCTGCTACGTCCTCCACTTCGAAGGGATTGCGGCAGATGGTGCAGCGGACCACCTTGTGCCGCGGGCCGAAGTCCACCGGCGAGCGCGCGATGAAATAGCGGCTCTGGGTAGCGAAGGCGATCACCGGCGGGATCACGATGGCCAGCACCAGCCCCACCCCGATCGAAGCCGGCCGCAGCGTCTCGCCGAACGCGCCCAGGTGCACCAGCATCGATCCCGCCGACGCCAGCATCATCGCGCCGAAGCCGGCAGGGTTGATATCGAACAGGTAAGCGCGGCGGAACTCGATGGTGCGCGGCGACAGCCCGAGCGGCTTGCTGATGACCAGGTCGCCGACAATGGCGCCGACCCACGCCACGGCCAGGTGCGCGTAGAGCGCCAGCACCTGCTCCAGCGCCTCGAACACGCCCATGGCCATCAGCATCACCGCGATCAGCACATTGAAGGCCAGCCACACCACCCGGCCCGGATGGCTGTGCGTGAGCCGTGCGAACACGTTCGACCATGCCAGCGAGCCGGCGTAGGCGTTGGTGATGTTGATCTTGGTTTGCGAGAGCAACACGAAGAGGCCGGTCAGCACCACCGCCGCCCAGCCCGGCCACGCACCCCCGAGCGCGCGCGAGAAGCCCGCCAGGTACATCTGGGTGGGCTCCAGCGCGTGTGCGATCGGCACCTCGGCCTGCAGCGCGACGAAGGCGAGAAGCGCACCGCCCGCCATCTTGGCCGCGCCCAGCACGATCCATCCGGGCCCGGCGGCGATCAGCGCGCTCCACCAGCGCCAGCGGTTGCGCGGCGTGAGTTCCGGCATGAAGCGCAGGAAATCCACCTGCTCGCCGATCTGCGCGATCAGCGCGGACGTGACCGTGGCCGCGGCGCCGAAGGCGTGCCACGAGAAGCCGTCGCCTTCCGCCAGCCGCCCGTTGAAGGAAAGGAAATCGGTGTAGAGCCCGGGCTCGCGCCACCAGATCACCGCATACGGCAGCACCAGCAGCAATAGCCACAGCGGCTGCGTCCACAGCTGGATGCGCGAGATCAGCGTCACCCCGTGCGTGACCAGCGGGATCACCACGATGGCCGACAGCAGATAGCCCAATGATCGCGGCAGCCCGAACAACAGTTCAAAGGCCTGCGCCATGATGGCCGCTTCCAGCGCGAAAAAGATAAACGTGAAGCTGGCGTAGATCAGCGAGGTGATGGTCGACCCGAGGTAGCCGAAGCCGGCGCCGCGCGCCAGCAGGTCCATGTCCACGCCGTGACGGGCCGCGTAATAGGAGATCGGCAGCCCGGTCAGGAAGATCGCCAGGCTGACCATGCCGATAGCCCACATGGCGTTGGTAAAGCCATAGCTCAGCGTGATGGCCGCGCCGATGGCTTCCAGCGCCAGGAAGGCCACCGCACCAAAAGCGGTATTGGCCACGCGAAAGGCGCTCCATTTGCGGAACGTCCTTGGTGCAAAACGCAGCGCGTAGTCCTCCAGCGTCTCGTCTGCCACCCAGCGGTTGTAGTCGCGCCGGATCTTGCTGATGCGCTGTACGGGCTGGCTGGCGGCTGGCATGGGGGTCGGGACTCCAGAAGACGCTCGCGTGGGTCGTGCCGGGCAGATGCAAGAGCCGTGCCGTGCACCACGATGCATCGCGGCGCGCGAATCGTAGCGCAGCCGGGCTGCGCATGCGCCTACGTTGAATGACGTATGGAAGGCGCGGTTGCACTGCACCATGATCCGGCCACAGGGTGATTCATTGCCTATCCGGCCATCGTATGCGGTCAACGTATTCGGTCAACGTGCGTGGCCAATGCCGTCCTACCTCACCACGCCTCCAAGGAGCGTCAATCATGCGTGACAAAGAAACGAACGGTTCCCCTCCCTCCCAAGATGCCGATGCCGTCTCGCCGCAGCGGCGCCGCATGATGCAGGGCCTCGCCGCGCTGCCGGCCCTGTCTCTTGCGGGCATGGCCGGCCTGAGCGGCCAGGCGCGCGCCGCGGTGCCTACCTCGGTAGCGAACACCACCAGGCTGGCCGTCACCGACACCGAAGTCACCGTGGGCCAGTTGCACTCCGCCACCGGCACCATGGCAATCTCCGAGACCGGCTCGATCCAGGCCGAACAACTGGCCATCGACCAGATCAACGCGGCGGGCGGCATCCTCGGGCGCAAGATCAAGGTCATCAAGGAAGACGGCGCCTCCGACTGGCCCACCTTCGCCGAGAAGTCCAAGAAGCTGCTGGTCAACGACCGCGTGGCGGCCGTGTTCGGCTGCTGGACCTCCGCCTCGCGCAAGGCGGTTCTGCCGATCTTCGAGAAGGAGAATGGCCTGCTCTACTACCCGACCTTCTATGAAGGGCTGGAGCAGTCGAAGAACGTCATCTACACCGGCCAGGAAGCCACGCAGCAGATCATCTGGGGCCTGGACTGGGCGGCCAGGCAGAAAGGCGCCAAGAGTTTCTTCCTGATCGGCTCGGACTACATCTGGCCACGCACTTCCAACAAGATCGCGCGCAAGCATATCGAGAACTTCCAGAAGCTCAAGGTGGTGGGCGAGGAGTACTACCCGCTTGGCCACACCAACTTCAACTCGCTGATCAACAAGATCAAGATCGCCAAGCCGGACTGCATCTACGCCATCGTGGTGGGTGGCTCCAACGTGGCCTTCTACAAGCAGCTCAAGGCCGCTGGCATTACGGCGGACAAGCAATTCCTGCTGACCATCTCGGTGACCGAGGATGAAGTGCTCGGCATCGGCGGCGAGAACATCGCCGGTTTCTACGCCGCCATGAAGTACTTTCAGTCGCTCGACAATCCCAACAACAAGTCTTTCGTGGATGCCTTCAAGAGCAAGTACGGCGGGAAGTCGGTGATCGGCGACGTCACGCAGGCGGCCTATCTCGGCCCCTGGCTGTGGAAGGCCGCGGTGGAGAAAGCGGGCAGCTTCGATATCGACAAGGTGGTGGCCTCCTCCCCCGGCATCGAGCTGAAGACCGCGCCGGAGGGCTATGTGAAGGTCGACCCCAACCACCACCTGTGGAGCAAGACGCGCGTGGGCCTGGCGCAGCTCGACGGGCAGTTCAAGGTGGTAGCCGAATCGCCTTCGCTGATTCCGCCCAATCCGTTCCCGAAGGGCTACCAGTAAGCGGGTTGACTGACCACCGGTTTGCCCCCCTCTCCCCAACCCTCTGCTCCCGAGGGGAGAGGGAGCAAGCACCGTCGGGCATCGCAAGCGGCACTGGCGCTTCTCGCCAGCTTCGATTTGCGCTGCCGGCACCCTTTCTTCTCCCCGATGGAGGAGCGCGACATGAATCTATCCGACATGCTGAATATCGGCCTGATGCAGGGCTTTGCCGGCCTGAGCCTGTTCTCGGTACTGCTGCTGATGGCGCTGGGCCTGGCCATCATCTTCGGCCAGATGGGCGTGATCAACATGGCGCATGGCGAGTTCATGACCATCGGCGCCTACACCATCTTCCTGGCGTCCACGCTGACCGAGCGCCTCGCGCCGTCGTGGATGCCCTTCTACTTTCCTCTGGCCATCGGCGCCGCTTTTGCGCTGGCGTTCTGTGCCGGCTGGCTGGCCGAGTGGGCACTGATCCGCCATCTCTATCGCCGCCCGCTCGACACATTGCTCGCCACCTGGGGCCTGTCGCTGGGCATGCAGCAAACCTTCCGCTCCACCTTCGGCCCGAAGGAGGTCAGCCCCACGCTGCCCGAATGGCTGATGGGCTCGTGGGCGCCGGCGCCGGGGCTGGATATCCCCATCAACGGCATGTTCGTGATGGCGCTGACACTGTTCGTCACGGGCATGGTGTGGCTGGCGCTGTATCGCTCGCGCTGGGGGCTGCGGGTACGCGCCACCACCCTTAACCGCGCCATGGCCAACGCGGCCGGCATCAATACGCGGCGAACCGACCGGCTCACCTTCGCGATCGGCTGCGGCATCGCCGGCGTGGCGGGGGCGGCCTTCACCACCATCGGCTCCACCGGCCCCACCAGCGGCTCGCTCTACATCGTCGACTCCTTCCTGGTGGTCACCTTCGGCGGCGCGGCCAGCCTGCTCGGCACGGTGGCATCGGCATTCGGCATTGCCCAGGCGCAATCGATCAGCGAGTTCTTCCTCACCGGGTCGATGGCGCGCGTGCTGACGCTGCTGCTGATCGTGACGATCCTGATGATCCGTCCGCAAGGCCTGTTCGCGCCGGCAGTGCGGCGCTGAAGACGCCGCTGCGCCGCCACTCACCAAACCTGCACAGGAGCTTGTGATGTCGCCCTCCTCTTCCACCGCCCGCCTGTTGCGCGGCGAATTCGCCGGCTACCTTGTGCTGGCCGTGGCGCTCCTTGTCGTCATGCCGCTGGCGCTCGACGTGTTCCGGCTCAACCTGATCGGCAAGTACCTGAGCTACGCCTTCGTCGCCATTGGCCTGGTCATGCTGTGGGGCTACGGCGGCGTGCTGAGCCTTGGCCAGGGCGTGTTCTTCGGCCTGGGCGGCTACGCCATGGCGATGTTCCTCAAACTCGAAGCGTCCGACGCGAAGAGCACCGCGATCCAGTCCACGCCCGGCATCCCCGACTTCATGGACTGGAACCAGCTCACCGCGCTGCCGTGGTGGTGGGAGCCGTTCCGCCACCTGCCATTTGCGCTGGCCGGCGTGATCGCGATTCCGGTGGCGCTGGCCTTTATCGTCAGCTTCGCCATGTTCCGCCGGCGCGTGGGCGGGGTGTACTTCGCCATCATCACGCAGGCGGTGGCGCTGATCCTCTCGGTGCTGATCATCGGCCAACAGGGCTATACCGGCGGCGTCAACGGCATCACCGACCTCAAGACCATGCTGGGCTGGGACATCCGCAGCGACGGCGCCAAAGTGATCCTGTACTTCGCCAACGTGGCGCTGCTGTTCGGCGCCATCGCCGTGTGCCGCGGGATCCAGCGCAGCAAGCTCGGCGTGCTGTTGCTGGCGATGCGCGACAAGGAAGACCGCGTGCGCTTCTCCGGCTACGACGTGGCCATGTTCAAGGTCTTCGTGTTCTGCCTGGCCGCCGCGCTGTCGGCGGTGGGCGGTGCGCTGTTCACGCTGCAGGTGGGCTTTATGTCACCGTCCTTCGTCGGCATCGTGCCCTCCATCGAAATGGTGATCTTTGCCGCCGTGGGCGGGCGCATGAGCCTGGTGGGCGCGGTGTGGGGCACGCTGCTGGTCAATTTCGGCAAGACGTATTTCTCCGAGAGCTTTCCCGACCTGTGGCTGTTCCTGATGGCGGCGCTGTTCATCGGCGTGGTGGTGGCCTTTCCCGACGGGCTGGCCGGCCTCTACAGCAAGTACATGTCGCGCCGCCGGACCATCGGCAGCCCGTCCGATCCCGCCGACCCGGCTGTGGAGGCGACTTCGCCCGCAGTACCGACGCCGCCCGCCGAAGGGATTCCCGGCCGTACCGCCTGAAGCCATCCGTCCAAAGCGAGGAAGACGCCATGAGCAATACCGATTTCATGCTGGCGGTGGAAGACCTGACCGTTTCCTTCGACGGCTTCCGGGCCATCGACAAGCTCACGCTGTATGTCGATCGCGACGAGCTGCGCGTGATCATCGGCCCCAACGGCGCCGGCAAGACCACGCTGCTCGATCTCGTGTGCGGCAAGACCCGCGCCACCGGCGGCAGTATCAAGTTCCGCAACCGCGAGATGACCGGCCTGCCCGAATACCAGATCGTGCGCGCCGGGGTGGRCCGCAAGTTCCAGACTCCTTCGATCTACGAGAACCTCAGCGTGTTCCAGAACCTCGCGGTTTCGTTCCCGCGCGGCCGTGGCGTGCTGGGCGCGCTCACGTTCCGCACCACGCCCGAGGTGCGCCAGCGCGTGGCCGGCGTGGCCGACGAGATCGGCCTGGCCGATGCGCTGGAGCGCGAGGCCGCGCAACTCTCGCACKGGCAGAAACAATGGCTGGAGATCGGCATGCTGCTGATGCAGGAGCCACAACTGCTGATGCTCGACGAGCCCATCGCCGGCATGAGCGTGCGCGAGCGCGAGCAGACCGCGGAACTGCTCAAGCGCATCAGCCGCGGCCGCGCGGTGATCGTGATCGAGCACGACATGGATTTCGTCAAGCGCATCGCCGACAAGGTCACGGTGATGCACCAGGGCAAGATCCTCGCCGAAGGCTCGATGGAGCAGGTGCAGAACGATCCGCGCGTGATCGACGTTTATCTTGGCCACTGAGCCCAGGGAGACCAGCATGCTCACAGTCGACAACGTGGTCGTGAACTACGGACAAAGCGAAGCGCTGCACGGCGTGTCGTTCGCTGCCGCGCAAGGCGAGACGGTAGCCATCATGGGCCGCAACGGCATGGGAAAGACCACGCTGTTCAAGGCCATGATCGGCATGTTGCCGGTGCGCTCCGGACAGGTCTGCGTGGACGGGCGAGACGTCGCGCAGGACGAAAGCTACAGGCGCGTGCGCGCGGGCCTGGCCTATGTGCCGCAGGGCCGCATGATCTTCTCCCACCTCACGGTGGAAGAGAACATCCTGACCGGCATGGAGCAAGGCAAGAGCCGCCGCATCCCCGAGGAAATCTTCGCCATGTTCCCGGTGCTGTTCGAGATGCGCCGGCGCAAGGGCGGCAACCTCTCCGGGGGGCAGCAGCAGCAACTGGCGATAGCGCGCGCGCTGGTGGCCAATCCCAAGGTGCTGCTGCTGGACGAACCCACCGAGGGCATCCAGCCATCGATCATCAAGGACATCGCACGCGCGCTCAACGAGATCCGCCGCACGCGCGATATCACTATCGTCTTCTCCGAGCAGGTGCTCAGCTTCGCGCTCGATGTGGCGGACCGCCTGCTGGTGATCGAAGGCGGCCGCTTCGTGCACGAGACCCAGCGCAACGGCACCGACGTCGAGCGCATCCGGCAATTGCTTTCGGTCTAGCCGGCAGCGCCTTTTTTTCGATTTCTTCCACGATTTCTTCACGCCCAACACCCACCAGGAGGCATGTCATGACGGACACCCTGATCAAGGTCGATCTGGCCGAATCCCCGTACGAGAATCCCAATGTCCACAACCGCTGGCACCCGGACATCCCGATGGCCGCATGGGTCAGGCCCGGCGACGACTTCATCCTGGAAACCTACGACTGGACCGGCGGCTTCATCAAGAACAACGACTCSGCCGACGAYGTGCGYGACATCGACCTGTCCATCGTTCACTTCCTGAGCGGCCCCGTCGGCGTGGAAGGCGCCGAGCCCGGCGACCTGCTGGTGGTGGACCTGCTCGACATCGGTGCCAAGGCGGAGAGCCAGTGGGGCTTCAATGGTTTCTTCTCCAAGCAAAACGGCGGCGGCTTCCTGACCGACCACTTCCCGCTCGCGCAGAAATCCATCTGGGATTTCCACGGTCTCTACACGTCGTCGCGCCATATACCCGGCGTCAACTTCGCCGGCCTGATCCACCCTGGGCTGATCGGCTGCATGCCGGACAAATCGCTGCTGGAGACCTGGAACAAACGCGAGATCGACTTCATCGCCACCGACCCCGATCGCGTGCCGGCGCTGGCCAACCCGCCCTTCGCCGCCACGGCGCACATGGGCCGCCTGCAGGGCGATGCGCGCGACCAGGCCGCGGCGCACGGCGCACGCACCGTGCCGCCGCGCGAACATGGCGGCAACTGCGACATCAAGGACCTCTCGCGCGGCGCCAAGGTGTATTTCCCCGTCTATGTCGACGGCGCTGGCCTGTCGGTTGGCGACCTGCACTTCTCGCAAGGCGATGGCGAAATCACCTTCTGCGGCGCCATCGAAATGGCCGGCTGGGTGCATATGCGCGTGTCCCTGATCAAGGGCGGCATGGCCAAGTACGGCATCAGGAATCCCATCTTCAAACCCAGCCCGATCACGCCGAACTACAACGACTACCTGATCTTCGAAGGCATCTCGGTGGACGAGGCCGGCCAGCAGCATTACCTGGATGTGCATGTGGCTTACCGCCAGGCCTGCCTGAACGCCATCGAGTACATGACCAGGTTCGGCTACTCGCGGGCGCAGGCGTACTCGATCCTGGGCACGGCGCCGGTGCAGGGGCATATCAGCGGCGTGGTCGATGTTCCCAATGCCTGCGCCACGCTGTGGCTGCCGACTCAGATCTTCGATTTCGATATCCGGCCGAGCGCGCAAGGGCCCGTGAAGCACATCACGGGCGATGTGGACCTGCCGATTTCGCCGGACGTTTGACGGCACTGCCGGGCGTGCCCTCGCACCACGGCGCGCCCGGGAACATTCGAGACACGGAGACTGCCAGATGCCAACCTACGATTACCGCTGCCCGGGCTGCGGCGATTTCGCCGCCATGCGTCCCATCGCGCGACGCGACGAACCATGCGCCTGCCCTGCCTGCGGCGGCTTCGCCGACCGCGCCCTGGTTGCCGCGCCATCGCTGGCCAGCATGCCGGCGGCATCGCGCCGGGCGCATGCCATCAACGAGCGCAGCGCCGCCGCGCCGCGCGAATCGGCGCGCGGCGGGCATGGGCCGGGTTGTGGTTGCTGTGGGAGCAAGGTGACGCTGGCCGGGGCGCCCGGCGCGGCGGCGAATGCGCCGAAAGGAAAGCCGGCCGGACGGCCCTGGATGATCAGCCACTAGGCATGCTTTTGGCTGCTGGCTGCCCCGGCGCTGGCCGATCGCGGCCATGTGATGGAGGCAGGCCGCGTGGTGGCGAACGGTCCCGCCGGCGCGCTGGCGCAGGCTTGCCTCGGCGGCCACCAGGCCATCCGGCGATCCGGCGGGCGTCCCGCCACAAGGCGAATCAGCCTGCTGGCCGCGCCTCGCCGTCGAACAGATGCAGGAAGCGATCGAGGATCAGCAAGTGGTCCTCGAACATCTGCTCCTCCAGCGCCAGCAGTTCGTGCTGCGGCACCCAGCGCACCGCGGCCGCGTCGTCGGCCGCGGCCACCGCGGGCAGCGCATCGAGCGTCAGGTCGAAGAAGAAGGCGTGGGTCAGCGTGCGTCCGCGCAGGCTGCGCTCGGGGTGATCGAACAGCGCCTGGGCGCGGCACGATTGCTGCAGCGCCGCCTTCGGCAAGCCGAAGCGCGTTTCCTCGTCGAGTTCACGCAGGACCGCATCCGCCACGCGTTCATGCTGATCGAGGAAGCCGCCGGGCAGCGCCCATGCGCCACGGCCCGGCTGTCCGCCACGGCGGATCAGCAGCACCTGGCCACAGCAGCGCACCACGGCATCCACGGTCACGAACACCGGCGGATAGGGCGCGGCTGCCCACCGCATCTTGTGGTCCTGCAGGAAGCGATATTCCGCCAGCAAGGTCGCGAAGGCCCCGCCCGCGGCAAACTCGCGCAGGAAGGCGGCAACCGGCGGCGGCAGTACATGCACCAGTTCGCCCAGTTCGCCCTGCTGCTCGAACCACTGCTGGCGCACGTCGGCCGCATTGAACTGCCCGAAGCCTGGCTGCGGCACCAGGTCCCAGCCGGGAAAGTCATTGAGATAACCCGAAGACGCGCCCTTGAAATGCCCGAACAGGCCGACGCGCGGGGCATCTTGCGCAGCCGCCGCCAATGCCGGCTGGACGTCCGGCACGGCGTCCACTGCCGCGCGCACCGCAGCCGTCCAGCGCACGCTCTCGCCATAGTCCCGCACCGCCACGAAGCGCAGATCGGCAACACGCGCGGCATCCCATCCGGCCACCGCGCCCTCGATCATCTGGCGGCGCTCGCCGGCGGTGAACGGATTTTTCACGGTACGGGCCCCGCCCGCCGAACCCAGCACCACGATCACCGTGCGGGCCTGTGCCAGCGCCTGGCGCAGCATGGCGAAATGGCCATTGTGGAAGGGCTCGAAACGGCCGATATAGACCAGGTATCCGAAAGGCTCTGGTCTTGTCTGCTTTGTCTGGTTTGTCTGGCTCGGCTGGTTCATCGATACGTCATGCAGGTCATTTCAGCTCGCAGCACATGCACAGCGGCAACGTCCCCTCCTGGCGCCGGAACTCGCGCGAGGCGCGCACTTCGGGCGCCAGGCGATCCGCCGAGATCAGAGAGAACCCGTAGCGGGCAAAGTAGCTTGGGCAAGTGGCGCTCAGCAGCACGGCGCGCGTACAGCCGTTGGCGCGCGCGCGCATCAGCACGGCGGAAACCATATGGGAGGCGATGCCATGATCGCGGTAGGGCGGCAGCACGGCGACCGAACGCACGACAATGGTTTCCCCATAGCCTTCGGCGGCGGCGCAACCGACGATCGCGCCGTCGAGCAGGGCAATATGGAACAACGCCAGCGAGGGATCGAGATCGTCGCTGGCGAGGCCACAGGTTTCAAGGACTTCCGCGATCGCCGGCCAATCGGCCGGTTGTGCGACGCGAAGACGCAGATCTCTTGTCATTGCATTTATCTCCCCGCCACGCACGATGGCGGAGGTTGTCATGGATGGACTGCGTTGACTTCACACTACATGATTCGGGCGACATGTTCCAGCCGGGCAAACGGCATAACGCGTATCTGATTCGCCGAATGCGGCGCTCGTTTGTGTGCGTCATGCCGGGAGAGACAGGGGGAGCGGATCCTGAGCCGGCGCGCGGAGGTTGCGCTTCTGCGCGCGCGGCATGGATGCCTGAAGGGACTTCCGCGGGTTTTGGGAATTGCTTCCGGCGAGTTCGACCGGACCGTCGGCAATCGCCTTCCGGTGGAACCCGATATCAACAGAAAAAACAAAAGCCCTGAAAAATCAGGGCCTTGCTGGAGGCGGGGGAACGGAATCGAACCGCCGTGTACGGCTTTGCAGACCGTAGCATAACCACTCTGCCACCCCGCCGCTGCCGGGATGCCTCGATTGGCATCCGCTACAGTGCGGGGCGCAGTGTAGCCGGAAATAAAAAACTCTGCACGGCACCCGACCGGCCGG
Organism: Cupriavidus sp. 05N39; assembly: GCF_056397325.1. NCBI lineage: Bacteria > Pseudomonadati > Pseudomonadota > Betaproteobacteria > Burkholderiales > Burkholderiaceae > Cupriavidus > Cupriavidus sp. 05N39. Next base: position 8,916 of record NZ_JBFTNE010000023.1, on the reverse strand, counting down.
CTTTCAGCGCGAAAGAATCGACATGGTGATTCGCGAGACGCACACCGTCTTGCCTTCGTCGTTGCGAATGTCGATGGCCCACACATGGGTGGTGCGGCCGATATGGACCGGGGTGGCGGTGCCGGTCACATAGCCGGTTCGCGCCGCGCGCACATGGTTCGCATTGATATCGAGCCCTACGCAGTATTGCGTTGCGCTATCCAGGCACAGGCTGGCGGCGCAACTGCCCAGCGTCTCGGCCAGCAGCACCGAAGCCCCGCCATGCAGGATGCCATGCGGCTGCACGGTGCGGCGGTCCACCGGCATGCGCGCACTGAGCGACGCCTCGCCGATCTCGGTGAACTCGATACCCAGTTGCTCGACGGCGGTGTCCTTGTGACGGGCCTGGAGGTCTTTCAGGGACGGGGTCGATTTCCACAGCATGCACGGTCTCCGATGTTGTTTGTCCCGCATTCTAAGGCACCAGTCCATAGGGGTTCACGTGGCCCGTCTTGCCCGGAAAACACGGGCCCGGCGGGTTGTGGCCGGCGCGGCGCCGGCCACGGCAACGCGATCTCCAATTCCCCAACGCATTTGAGACAATGCGCCGTCGCGGTTAAGCGTTAAACTGACATGCGTTGTATGGTCAACATGCACTTAAAATCACTTTAAAGGCAGGGACGGCCGCGCACGTGACAAAGACCAATGCCCGGCATGGCGGCACCAAGCCGCGCCGGCGGCGTTTAATTATCGGGATTCTCAATCCAGCCTGGATTTCAACAAGAGCTCCATGACGTCGTTTACGTATGATGCTGTGCTAGCGGACGAGCCTCCTGGATGGCCAGCATCCGACCGGAGCACGCCCTCGTCGGCCGATGTATCGGCGCGCGACGCCTGGGCGCTGCTCGAAGCCACAGGCGGACTTGCCCTGCAAATCGATGTCACGGGCTACATCATGCTGGCAACGGAAGCATCGGCTCAGTTGCTGGCCTTTCCCCGGGAATACCTGCTCAAGTCCTCGATACTGGATGTGGTCTCGTTCGAACAACGCGAACAGCTCGCCGAGCTGCTCCTGGCCTGCGAACAAGAGGGTTCCTGGCAGCGCGGCCGGATCCGGTTCTCCGGCGGGGTGGGCGAAAGCCGATGGCTGGACCTCCGGGTCTGCCGGTACGCAAATGAAGACGGCGGTGTTTGTCTGTTGTTGTTTGGCTACGACATTACGCACTGGGTTGACAATGAACAGCGACTTATCGAGGCATCCTTTCGCGACCCATTGACCGGCGTGGGCAACCGCGCATTCCTGCGCGAGCGCATTTCCGCTTACTTTGCCGAAGACGGAACGGGAAAGACGCCGTTTGCGGTCGCCTTGATGGACCTCGATGGGTTCAAGAAGGTGAATGACTCGCTGGGCCATGAATTCGGCGATGCCTTGCTAAAGCAAGTCAGCGTGCGGCTGCTGGACGCCGTTCGCCCCAAGGATGTGGTCGCGCGGCTGGGCGGCGACGAGTTTGTGCTGCTATTGGACGGGATCGCATCGGAAGCGGCGGCCATCGGCCTGGTTGAAAGAGTGATACATGCCTGCAGGCAGCCCTTTCATCTCGCAGGCTGCCAGATCCGTGTCACCACCAGCCTCGGACTGACCTTCGGCACGCACGCCCATCAGTCCGAGTCGCAACTGCTCAAGCGCGCTGACCTCGCCATGTATGACGCAAAGGCGCAGGGCAAGAACCGCTATTGCGTCTACACGCCGGAGCTTGAGCATCGCCTGGATGAACAGTTCCGGATAGAGCAGGGCATGTTCGAGGCCGTCCAGAACGGCGAGTTCCTTCTCCACTATCAGCCCATCGTGTGGCCCGGTTCAGGCGAGGTCTGCGCAGTCGAGGCGCTGATGCGATGGGAGCACCCGACGGGGCCAGTCCCCCCGAGCGTGTTTATCCCGGTTGCGGAGCATAACGGCCTCATCAACCACCTTGGGGCATGGGCCCTTCGCTGCGCCTGCGCGCAGCTGGCAAGCTGGGATGCGCTGGGCCTGCATGTGGGATATATATCCGTCAACGTCTCGCCGGTTCAGTTCAGGCACCCGGGATTCGCGGATAGCGTCAGAAGGGCGATCAAGGACGCTGGCATCAGTTCGCACCGGCTGGTCCTGGAGATCACGGAAGGCGCACTGATGACCGACCCCGAAGCGGCCCAGGACTTGCTGATGGAGCTGCGCGCCCTGGGAGTCCGGTTCGCGGTGGACGACTTCGGGACGGGCTATTCCAGCTTGTCTTACCTTCGCCGCTTCCCGCTCTCGGCTTTGAAGATCGACAGGAGCTTCGTCGCGGACATGATGGACTCGCCGCACGCCAGGACCATTGTGTTTGCCGTGTTGTCCCTGGCGCGGGAACTCGGGCTGGTCGCCATCGCGGAAGGCGTGGAATCAAAGGAGCAAAGCCAGTTGCTGGCCGAACAAGGGTGTGAGCTGGTACAGGGGTGGCGCTACGCAAAGGCAATGAGCCCGGTCCAGTTCGTGAAACAAACGCAAAGCGGAAAGCTGCGCCTTGGCAGCTCGCAAGTATTCTCGAAGTAGACGCCGCTATGCAAAACAAGCAGTTCTTCGATGCGCTATGGAACCGGATGGCCCAGCAAGGGGATTTCCCCACGCTACAGTTCTGCATCGACAACGTATTCAAGACGCTGAGCAGCGATATCAGCGTCGGCGAGATGGCCGCTGCCGTGCTCTCCGACTTCAGCCTGTCGCAAAAGGTCATTCGCCTGGCCAACTCCGCCATGTACCGCTCTTTCGGGGGCGAGGTCACGACGGTGTCGCGCGCCATCCTGGTCCTGGGCGTCGATGCGATCAGCCATCTCACGCTGGGGGTCCAGTTGCTGGACTATTTCTCCGGCGTGGCAATCAACCGCCCCCAGGCCTCCCACGAGCTAAAGCAGGCCCTGATCGCAGGCGAGCTCACGCGCTCGCTCAGCAACGCGCAAGGCATCGGACAGGCCGAGGAGGCCGTCGTTTGCACGCTGATGCACCACATGAGCCGCCTTCTCCTCATCTTCTACTTTCCTGAAGAATGGGAACAGATCCGGGCCTTGTGCGAGGGAGATGCCATGCAGGAAAGCGAAGCCTGCCAGCGAGTCCTTGACGTGACCCTGGAGGATATCGCGGAGGCGGCGGCCATTAAATGGCGCCTGCCCGCCGTGATCGCGAACTCGATGCTGCGCAAGCGCTTCGATGCGGATTCCGTACTGGAATCCCATGCCGACTGGCTGGGCGCCATCGCCGACGTTTCCGCCCGGGCCGCCGCAATGCTCGCCAGCGATGCGCCCGAGGCAGCCGTCCAGGCCTTGCTCCTGACTCACGCGGAGGCGCTGGGCCTGCAAACCGCCGCGGTCGAAGGCGCGGTGAAGCAGGCCCTGGCATTGAACGTGTCCATGGCACATGCGGAGTCCCCGGATACAGACGATGCGGGCGATGCGAACCCTCCCCGGAACGCAGGCAAGCCCAAGGATGCGCTCAAGCGGCTCCAGCAGAGTCTCCTTGAGGTACAGCGCGAGGGCAGCGGACTGCCGGTATCCGAACTGGCTCCGCTGGTGCTCGAATCGGCCATGCGGGCGCTGAATTTCTCGCACTGTTTTCTCATGCTGCTCAATCCGATGGCGAAACGCTTTGGGGCGCGCGTCGGATTTGGCGAAGGCATGCGCGAGAAGATGGAGGCGCTATCGTTTGAAGAGGGATTTGTCCCCGATATCTTTCACTTCGCGGCCATCGCGCACAAGCCCCTGCTCTTCGAAGACTCCTTCGACAAGGAATTGGCACACCGCGTGCCGCGCTGGTATCGCGAGCAGATGCCCGATGCCAGGTCCATCCTGGTGGCGCCCGTGATGATCAAGAACCGCTGTGTCGCGATGATCTGCGGAGACTGGGGCACGACGGTTTGCGCGGGCGGACTGTCCGACGATGAAATGGAATCGTTCGATCTTCTGACGCGGGAAATCTCGTCGAGCTTTCTCCGCTCTGCCGAACACCGGTAGCCCTGGAGCGCGCGGGCGAGCGCGCGCCGCGCCGCCGCGACGTTGGTGGATACCAAAGTAGGCAACTCACCGATAGCGCGCGGCGGGTGCCGAGGCCATGCTGGACGCAGTATCTGAACATGGCTGGCAAGGCGCGCCACATCGGGCGCGCGCCCTTGCGTTGCCGCCAACATGGAAGCGCACTTGCAAATGCCGGCGATGCCACCGGCCCGGCCAGGCAGTCCTGGCCATGCCGGGCGGCGCGGCTTGCCTCCCTTACTCCACCGTGACCGACTTGGCCAGGTTGCGCGGCTTGTCCACATCAGTGCCGCGGGCGCAGGCCGTGTGGTAGGCCAGCAGTTGCAGCGGCACCACGTGCAGGATCGGCGAGAGGTCGCCGTAGTGCTCGGGCAGGCGGATCACCTGGATGCCATCGGTGGACTGGATGTGGGTGTCGCTGTCGGCGAACACATACAGCCGGCCGCCACGGGCGCGCACTTCCTGGATGTTGGACTTGAGCTTTTCCAGCAGGGCGTCGTTGGGCGCCACCGTGACCACGGGCATGGCCTCGGTCACCAGCGCCAGCGGGCCATGCTTGAGTTCGCCGGCGGGATAAGCCTCGGCATGAATGTAGGAGATTTCCTTGAGCTTGAGCGCGCCTTCGAGGGCAATCGGGTAATGCAGGCCACGGCCCAGGAACAGCGCGTTCTCGCGGCGCGCGAAGTCTTCGGACCAGGAGATGATCTGCGGCTCCAGCGCCAGCACGCCGTGCAGCGCCACAGGGAGGTGGCGCAGGTTGGCCAGTGCGGCGGCCTCGGCCTCGGCCGTGAGCTTGCCGCGCACCTTGGCCAGCGCCAGCGTCAGCATGTACAGCGCGGCGAGCTGGGTGGTGAAGGCCTTGGTCGAGGCCACGCCGATCTCGGTGCCGGCGCGGGTGAGGAAGCGCAACTCGGTCTCGCGCACCATGGCGCTTGTGGCGACGTTGCATACCGCCAGCGTGTGGGTGTGGCCCAGCGACTTGGCATGGCGCAGCGCGGCCATGGTGTCGGCGGTTTCGCCGGACTGCGAGATCACCACGACCAGCGCACGCGGGTTCGGCACGGTCTCGCGGTAGCGGTACTCGCTCGCCACCTCGACCTGGGTCGGGATCTTGGCGACGGATTCGAGCCAGTACTTGGCGGTGCAGCCCGAGTAGTAGCTGGTACCGCAGGCCAGGATCAGCACGTTGTCGATTTCGCTGAACACGCTTTGCGCATTGGCGCCGAAGAGTTCCGGCGTGATGGCTTCGATGCCTTCCAGCGTGTCGCCGAGCGCGCGCGGCTGCTCGAAGATCTCCTTTTGCATGAAGTGGCGGTACGGGCCCAGTTCCACGGCAGCGGCGTGGGTTTCGACCACGCGCACTTCCCGCTCGACCAGGTGGTCGTGCACGTCGTGGATCGTGGCGCCCTCGCGGGTGATCTCCACCACGTCGCCTTCTTCCAGATAGATGATGCGGTTGGCGGTGCCCGCCACGGCCAGCGCGTCGGAAGCCAGGAACGACTCGTTGTCGCCCAGCGCCACCACCAGCGGCGAACCGGCGCGGGCGCCGACCACGCGCTCAGGGTGATCCTTGGAGAACACGGCGATGGCGTAAGCGCCGTGCAGGCGCTTGGTCACCGCGCGCACCGAGGCGAACAGGTCGCCGCGCGTGGCGCTGCTCGGATATGTGTAGACCTGGTGGATCAGGTGGGCGACGACCTCGGTATCGGTCTGCGACTCGAAACCATAGCCGGCGGCGCGCAGCTCTTCGCGCAGCGGCTCGTAGTTCTCAATGATGCCGTTGTGCACCAGTGCGATGGTTTCGCCCGAGAAGTGCGGGTGGGCATTGGTGGTGTCGGGCTTGCCGTGCGTGGCCCAGCGCGTGTGCGCCACGCCGGTCAGGCCGGACAGGCCGGACGCGCGGGTCTGCTCGTCCAGGTCGGCCACGCGCGACACCGTGCGGGCGCGTTCGAGCGCGCCATCGCGCACCACCGCCACGCCGCAAGAGTCATAGCCGCGGTATTCGAGGCGACGCAGGCCTTCGATCAGGACCGGAACGATATTGCGCGAGGAAACCGCGCCGACGATGCCGCACATATTCTTCTCCCACGGGGTGCGGACACGGCCGCACCGGATGATTGCTGCGAGGACGGCGGCGCCGTCGCCCGAGGATTGCCCGTGCCGCCCGCCCTTATCCGGGCAGGTCGGCGGCGGGACTCATTTTTTTGCTTGCTTGACCGGCCGCTGCCAGGCATCGATGGTCATTTGCTTGGCGCGCGACAGCGTCAGCTTGTCGGCCGCCGCTTCCTTGGTCAGCGTGGTGCCGGCGCCAATGGTGGCTCCGCGGCGCACGGTCACCGGGGCGACCAGTTGCGTGTCGGAGCCGATAAAGACATCGTCCTCGATCACGGTGCGGAACTTGTTGGCCCCATCATAGTTGCAGGTGATGGTGCCGGCGCCAATATTGACGCGCGAGCCAACTGTGGCGTCGCCCACATAGGCAAGGTGATTGGCCTTGCTGTGCGCCGCGATCTGGCTGTTCTTGACCTCGACGAAGTTGCCGATATGCACGTCCTCGGCCAGCACCGTGCCGGGGCGCAGGCGCGCGTACGGGCCGATGCGGCCTTCCGCGCCGACGCTGGCATCCTCGAAATGACAGAACGGTTGCACCCGTGCGCCGGCACCCACGGTGCTGTTGCGAATCACGCAGTTGGCGCCGATATGCGCGCCGTCTTCGAGGTGCACCCGCCCCTCGAACACGCAATTGACATCGATCGTGACGTCGCGCCCGCAGGTGAGTTCGCCGCGGATATCGATCCGCGCCGGGTCCAGCAGCGTCACGCCGGCTTCCAGCAGCCGCTGCGCCAGGTTGCGCTGGTGGATACGCTCGAGCTCGGCGAGTTGCACCTTGCTGTTGACGCCAAGTGTTTCCCACAGCGCGGCGGGCTGTGCCGAGACCACCTCGACGCCGTCCGCGACCGCGCGCTCGACGGTATCGGTAAGGTAATACTCGCCCTGGGCGTTGTCATTGCGCAACGTGGACAGCCAGCGGCGCAGGTGGCCAGTGGGCGCCAGGATGATGCCGGTATTGATCTCACGGATGGCGCGCTGTTGCTCGCTGGCATCCTTTTGCTCGACGATGYGCACGATGCGGCCGTCTTCGCGCACGATTCGGCCGTAGCCGGCGGGATCATCCATCTCTACGGTCAGGATGCCGAAGCGCCCGTTGCCGGCCTCGGCCACCAGGCGCTGCAGCGTGGACGGCTCGGTCAGCGGCACGTCGCCATAAAGCACCAGCGTGGGCTGGCTGTCRTCGAGCARCGGCAGCGCCTGCRYSACGGCGTGMCCGGTKCCCAGCTGCTSGGCCTGCWGGGCGAAGGCGACGTCTTCCGCGCCAACGGCTTCGCGCACGCGCTCGGCGCCGTGTCCCACCACCACCACAAGCCGCGTCGGCAACAATTTGCGCGCCGTATCAATCACATGCGCGAGCAATGGCCGGCCAGCGAGAGGATGCAGTACCTTGGGCAACGCGGAGTTCATCCGTTTGCCCATGCCTGCAGCGAGAATGACGATATTCACAAGGAGGGTCCTAAGTGAGTGTGTCCAAAAACCCGTTTGAAGCGCTCCCCCGCGATGGCCGGGGACGCGTAGCGTCGGCCAGGGTCCTGGCCCCAGCCCCGGTGCGCGGGGTAACGCCTGCGGCGACCCGGAATGGCGGGCGCGAACAGGCACCCAAACGCGCGGAAAAGGATTCTATCATGGGCGTTTTACGCCGTTTGACGACGTTTCCCCACCTGCGCGGGGACCGGATCCGGCGCCTCTTCCTGGCCACGGCCGTGCTCGCCCTGACGGCCTGCAGCGCCATGAAACTGGGCTACCAGCAGGGCGACCGGCTGGCCTACTGGTGGATCGACAACTACGTCGACGTAACCGCCAGCCAGGAACCGCTGACGCGCGATGCCATCGCCCGCTTCTTTGCCTGGCACCGCAAGGACCAGTTGCCCGAGATCGCCGGATTGCTGCGGCAGGCCAAAAGCGAAGTGCAGCAACCGGTATCCGCCGCGGCAGTGGGCAAGATCCAGGACGACGCCCAGCGGCTGGCGCGCGTAGCGTTCGACCGCTCCACGCCCGACGTGGCCGACCTGTTGCTGACGCTGACCCCGGACCAGATTGCCCGCATGGAGAAGAAATTCGCCGATGCCAACGCCAAGTACCGCAAGGAATACCTGCGCCCGGACCCGGCGGCGCGCGAAGAGGCCCGCTTCGACAAGATAATGGACTACGCGCGGCTGGTCTACGGGCGCTTTTCAAGTGACCAGGAAGCCGCCATCCGGCGCGCCATGGCTCCGGTGGTGCAAGGCGCCGAGGCGCGCTACGCCGAACGCCTCAAGCGCCAGCAGGAATGGCTGGCGCTGGTGCGGCAGGTGCAGGCCGAGCATCCGCCCAAGGCCCAGGTGGTCGAGATGCTCAAGCGCTATGGCGATCACTGGCAGAACCCGCCGACCAGGGAGCGCAATGCGCGTCATGACGCCAATAACGAGGCTGGACTGGCGTTGACTGTCACTATTGCCAACCTGACAACGCCGGAGCAGAAGGCACATGCGGTGGAGCGGTTTCAGAAATGGATTGATGATGCCAATGCGTTGATGCGTGATGGGGGCAATACTGTGGCTGCGCCTCGGCCGGCTCGGGCGGAGAATTGATTTTTTGGGGGGCCTTTTTGTAACTCGTTAACTGCTTAACTTCAACTTCAACTTCAACTTCAAAAGCCTAAAGTCAAAGGCAGTTTCACCTCCCCTGCGGGGAGGCGACCTACTTTCTTGTCTTGCCAAGAAAGTAGGCAAAGAAGGCGCGCCGGATGGGGCGACACCCCCTCGGGATCCGGCGAAAAGAGCGGCCGGGACCCAAACTCGCATC
>NZ_JBFTNE010000022.1:0-127991 GCF_056397325.1 Cupriavidus sp. 05N39 | reverse complement strand
GTGTAGATCTCTCCCAATCGCTCCACTGCCTCGAACGACACTACCGACAGTTCCGCCGCGCTGGCCGCGCGAGGAATGTCCAGATGGTAAGCCTGGCGCCCGGGCATCCTTGTGCCGTATGCCTCGAATTTGTCGATAACGCCCATGTCTTCTCCGTTGTCACGCCTGCCGCTTCGCGGCAAGCTTCGTGGCGGATTGGTTGCGCACGCCAGGAACGACAAGTGACTAGGTGCTTGGCATCGCGGCGCGCCATGCAACCACGTTTATTCGAAGTCCGGGCTGCGAAACGCTGCGAGCTTGGTGCTCGGGCCCGATTCTGAAAACATGCTACTGGGTGAGTGCGGAGAGGATCAATCGGACGTGTCCTATTCTTTGAAGAAATTTAAAGAAATTTGATGTTGCGGATCGCCGTTTAGTTGCAATGCCAACGATGGAAGGTGGGGCTACAGGACGGAATTTTCGGCAGGACATGGCCTTCGCGAGCCGTTTTTCTGGTGACGTAGGCATACTTGTATTGGCCCGGCGAGGTGATGCGCGCGCTCAGCGTGCCGTGGATCCGCGGCCATTTTTCTTCATGCAGCGGCAGCCGGAAACGCCGGTCGGACGGGATCGCCTTGTAGGTGTTGCGGTAGGCCTGGTGCCGTCTCCGGGATCGATCAGGAACGTCGCGTCCTTGCCGAGATAGTCGGCCCGGTCAAGCGGCAAGGGGTGCGTCAGCAGGATGGTGACGGTATAGGGCTCACCCATGCGCTCCACCGCTTCGAATGACACCACCGACAGGTCGGCGGCGCTGGCCGTGCCGGGCACCTCAAGGAAGTAAGCCTGGCGCCCGGTCAATCCCTTGAACGGCGCACTGCCGTATGTCCTCCGTTGTTCATCCGGATCCGTCATGGTTTCCGCTCCGTTGTCGGCGTGATCGATGCTGACGCAGGACTTTAAACGTCTTTTTATATGCCATAAATACCTTATATGCCGTTTTTTAAATTTAACATTTATTTAACATAAATTCGTACTGGTCCTATATCCATCGAATGGGTATCCATGCTACTAATTGCGCCGGATTGCCTTACTGATCGTTATCGAAAGAATTAGAAAACGTTTAAATCAGATATAAGAAAGGAGCAAGCGATGGCTGAGAGTTTCCAGAACGAAGTGCCCAAGGCACGGGTCAATATCAAGCTCGACCTGCATACGGGGGGCGCGCAGAAGAAGGTTGAACTGCCGCTCAAGCTGCTGGTGATGGGCGACTACAGCAACGGTCAGGACACGCGGGCGCTTGCCGAGCGTGAGAAGGTGTCCATCAACAAGAACAACTTCAATTCGGTCCTCGCCGATTTCAACCCGAAGGCACGGATCGCCGTCGAGAACACGCTGGTCGGCGACGGCACGGAACTGCCGGTTGATCTGGACTTCCGCGCGATGGACGACTTCAAGCCGGAAGTCGTCGCCGGGAAGGTGCCCGAGTTGCGCGCGCTGATGGCCGCCCGCAATCTGCTGCGCGACCTGAAGTCGAACCTGCTCGACAACGCGATGTTCCGCCGCGAACTGGAAAAGATCCTCAAGGACCCGGCCTTGTCCGAGCGCCTGCGCGCCGATCTGCAGAAGATCGGCGAGGCCGCGCCGGCTTCCCCGTCCGTCCAATAAGCGCCGTTCCCTGAGGAGTGAACCCCATGACCAAGCATGAGATCGCCGCACGCGGCAATAGCGAAGCAGATACCGTTGTCCTGGACTCGCCGGGCAAGAGCGTCTACGAATCCCTGTGCGAGAAGATCAACCTGACGCCGGTCAAGTCCACGCGTCCGGTGGAGTCCTTCCAGAGCGCCGATGCGCTCTCCGAATCGTCGCTGGATGAACGCGTCGCCCAGGCGATAAGCGTGTTCCTGAAGATGATCCAGGACTCGTCGCAGCAGGTGGACCGTCTTGACAAGAGCTTGCTCGATTTCCATATCGAGCACCTCGACCAGCAGATCAGCCGCCAGCTGGACGCGATCATGCACAACGAGACGTTCCAGCAGATCGAATCGGCCTGGCGCGGCCTCAAGTTCCTCGTTGATCGCACCGACTTCCGCAAGAATGTCAAGATCGAAGTGCTGGATGTCTCGAAAGACGCGTTGCGACAGGATTTCGAGGACACGCCCGAGGTCATCCAGAGCGGCCTGTACCTGCACACCTACATCCAGGAGTACGACACGCCGGGTGGCGAGCCGATTGGCTCGATCATCTCGAACTACGCGTTCGACCGCGGCCCGCAGGATATCGCGCTGCTGCGCAACATCTCCAAGGTCTCCGCAGCGGCGCATATGCCGTTCATCGGCTCGGTCTCGCCGGCCTTCTTCGGCAAGGAATCGATGGAAGAGGTGGCCAGCATCCGCGACATCGGCAACTACTTCGATCGCGCCGAGTACTTGAAGTGGAAGAGCTTCCGCGAGTCGGACGATGCCCGCTATATCGGCCTGACGCTGCCGAATTTCCTGGCGCGGCTGCCCTATGGCCCGGAAACCGTGCCGGTACGCGCCTTCAACTACACCGAGGCGGTCAAGGGCCCGGATCACACCCGCTACCTGTGGGCCAACGCCTCGTTCGCGTTCGCCGCGAACATGGTGCAGAGCTTCATCAAGAACGGCTGGTGCGTACAGATTCGTGGTCCGCAGGCCGGCGGCCTGGTCGAGGACCTGCCGATCCACCTGTATGACCTGGGCACAGGCAACCAGGCCAAGATCCCGACCGAGGTGCTGATCCCGGAAACGCGCGAGTTCGAGTTCGCCAATCTGGGTTTCATCCCGCTGTCCTATTACAAGAATCATGACTTCGCGTGCTTTTTCTCCGCCCACTCTGCCCAGAAGCCGACGCTCTACGACACCAAGGAAGCCACCGCCAACAGCCGCATCAATGCGCGCCTGCCGTATATCTTCCTGCTCTCGCGTATTGCCCACTACCTGAAGCTGATTCAGCGCGAGAACATCGGTACCACCAAGGACCGCCGCCTGCTGGAGCTGGAGCTGAACACCTGGGTCAAGACRCTCGTGACCGAGATGACCGATCCGGGCGATGAACTGCAGGCTTCCCATCCGCTGCGGGAGGCCAAGGTGGTCGTCGAGGATATCGAGGACAACCCGGGTTTCTTCCGCATCAAGCTTTTCATCGTGCCGCACTTCCAGATTGAAGGCATGGACATCAATTTGTCGCTCGTTTCGCAGATGCCGAAAGCGAAGAACGCCGCACGCTGGCTCGACAGCCAGSGTGCGGCGCTCCCATGCGGAAAGGGCCTTTCCACGTACCAGCCGATCACGATGAAGATAACAAGACCGCTGTGGGCACAGGGAATTTTCATGACCCCGCAGCATTTCCAGCAACAGGCGCAATGGGACCGGTATGCCGACGAGCACGTCGCGCGCCTTGCCAGCCCCGATCCGTGGGGCACTGTGCGCGTTGCCCTTGACCAGCAGGCCCTGTCCGTTCACCGTCTGGTGGTCAGTTCGCTGGCCCTCCGGCTGCCGGACGGAACGGTGATCGATACCGAGACGGCAGACCGCACGCCCGCGGCACGGGATCTGGCCGACGTGCCGGCGCACATCGACGCGGTGGTCGTGGGGATCGGCCTGCCGCTGATCGATGCGCAAGGCGGCAACTGCATTGAAGCCGGGGAACGGCCCGCCCGGCCGCGCCGCTTCGTGCGCGAATATCTGGAAGTCGCCGACCTGCATGGGGAAGGCAAGGAGGAGATCAGCGTTGAGCGGCATGCGCTGGCGCTGATGTTCGATTTCGAATCGCACGATGACTATGTGACCTGCCCGGTCGCTCGGCTGGTGCGGACGTCCCAGGGGCGCTTCGAGGCCGATCCGGCCTTTGTGCCGCCCTGCCTTTTCCTGTCGGCAAGCGAGCGGCTCACCGGCCGCATGAAGCGGCTCTCCGAAATACTCAGCGCCAAGAGCGCGAGCCTGTCGGTGCGCCGCCGCGAACGATCCGACCAGATCGCCGATTACGCCGTTGCCGATGTGGCGTTGTTCTGGCTGCTGCACAGCGTCAACAGTACGTGGCCGGAACTGGCTCGCCTGTGCGCCGTGCCGCAGCAGCATCCCGAGCGGCTCTACGGCATCCTTGCCCGTCTGGCCGGATCGCTGCTGACGTTTTCCACCACGGAGACCCTGCAGGCCATCCCGCCTTACGACCACCTCGCGCCGGAGCCCGTGTTCGAGGAACTGGAGTCGCTGATTCGTACCCTGCTCGACACGGTGATCCCGTCACGGGTGGTACCCGTTGCGCTGGAACGCCTACGGCCCACCGTCTGGGTCGGCAAGATCCTCGACGAGCGCCTGGTCGAAGGCGCCGAATACTACCTGTCCGTCCAGGCGGGACTTCCCGCTCACGCGCTGCTCGAACAGTTGCCGCGCCTGTGCAAGGCGGGCGCGCCTGACGAGGTGGAGCAGATCGTCAACTCCGCGCTGCCCGGCATCCCGCTGCGCGCGATGTCGCGCGTGCCTGCAGCCATCCCCGTGCGCATCGAGAACCAGTATTTTGCGCTTGATAGCGCGCACCCGGCGTTCAGGCGCATGCTGGCCGCGCGCGCCTGTCAGTTCTACGTTCCTGCGTCGCTGCCGGACGTATCACTTGAACTCTACGCGGTTTTGCCTGCATGACGAACTCCATCTCGATTTTGCCGCTCGCCTTGCGCGACACGGCCCTGACCGTCACCGCGCTCGCTGATGACGATCAGCCTACTGGCTTCGAAGCATTCCGCGCGAAATGCGACGAACAGGTTTCCCGTCTGCGCGAAGAATTCCTGGCGGCCGGCCAGCCCGCCGATGTCGTCGAGGATGCCATCTATGCGCAATGTGCTTTGCTTGACGAAGTCGCGCTGGGCAGGCTGCCCGAAAAAGATCGCGACGCGTGGGAACGCGAGCCCCTGCAGGTGCAGGAGTTCCAGAGTCACGATGCCGGGGAAGCGCTCATCGCTCGCATCGAGCGGCGCCTGGGTGAGGCGCGGCCAGTGCTGCCGCTGCTCGCCGTTTTCCACGCGGTATTGGGGCTGGGTTTCCAGGGCAGGTTCGCGCTGGAGGGCGCCGGCGCACGTGTCGCGCTGATGCACGCTATCGATGAACGCCTGGATCGTGCCGGATGGCTTAAGTCGGATGGCCCGGTGCTGGTGACAGACGGCAACGCGCGCCGATGGCGGGGTCATCTGACGCCGCTCGCCTGGGTGGTGAGCGCCTGCGCCGGCACCGGCSTCGTCTACCTTGCGCTGGACCGGTGGCTGGCCACCGCGATCGCCCGGCTCGTCGGCTGAAAGGGTATTCGTGACCGGCTACCCCTACCGCACGCTCTTCGGCTGGATCGCAGTGCTCGCGCTGGCCTGGCTGGCGTTCAGCTCGCCATGGCCGGCGACATGGAACCTCCTGTTCGCTGCCTTCACGATCGGGCTGGCGCTTCTGGCGATCATTGTTGCCACGCGCCGGGTGCGCGCACGGCAGCGCGCCGCGCAGCCGGTGCTGCAAGCCATCGATGCGTCGCTGGATGGGCTGCCCCATGGCATCCGGCGCAATACACCGCTGGTATTGGCGATTGGGGACGCATCGGGCGCTCCGCCGCTGGCATTCGGCGAGGATCTGGTCCGAATCACGGACGCGGCGATCTGGGTGCGCGTCGATGACCCGACCCGGCTTGCACATGTGGCTGACGCCCTCAAGCGCTGGCGCGAAGGGCAGGGTCCGGATGCCATCGCCTACCTGATCGGCGCCGACCAGGCCCGCGACGCGGCCGTGCTGAACGCCGGGCTTCGGCGTTGGCGCTCGGCCATCGGCGAGGCCAGCGGTGGGGTTGGCTACGACCTGCCGGTCTGCGTTGCCGTGTACGCGGAAGAAGTCACCCGAAGCAACGGTGCCCCGGACGATTGCCCCTGGTTCGGCATCTCCGGCGCCGAAGTGATGCAAGGCGATACGCTGCCCGCCCAGATTGCCGCACGCGTCCTGCTTCACGCGCGGGCCGCGCTGCCGACGGATCGCGAGGCCCGCATGCACCGCGCCGCACGGCTCGATGCCCTGGCGCGCTGGGCGTGTGGCGCCTTGCTCCCTGCGCTGCTCGATAGCCAGCGCGGCAGCCATCGGGTGCACGTTGCAGCGTTCGGCGTGACCGCCACCGAGGGCAGCCCTGCCGCGGATTCGTTGTATGCCCGCTTCATCGAGCAAGCGACCGCGCTTGCCCGCATCGCCAGGGATGGCCGCCGTGCACGCTACCCGCTGCCGGAACCCCTGATCCGGGGAATCGCCCGGCAGCCCGTGCGTCGGGCGCTACCGAGCGCCATTGCCCACGCCTTTGCCTGGCTCGCGCTGGCCTTCTGCGCGGCCGCCGCGGCCTCCGCCTGGCAGAACCGTGCCCTGGTGGCGCGCGTCGTGGGCGATATGGCGCGCTATCGCGCCATCGGACCGGAGCATGACGCCGCCCGGGTCGATGCACTGCAGGCCATCAAGCGCGATCGCGACGAACTCGATCAATACGAACGCGTTGGCATACCGCCGCGCCTTGGCCTGGGCTTCTATCGTGGCGCCGGGCTGCTGGCGCCGCTCAATGCCCTGATCGCCGCGTATCGACCGCCGGCACCGCCGCCATCGACCATCGAACTGGACAGCCTGTCGCTCTTCAGGAGCGGCAGCGCGGCTCTCAACCCCGGCTCGAATCGCGTGCTGATCGGCGCGCTGGAGATGATCAAGGCTCACCCGGACAAGCGCGTGCTGGTGGCCGGGCACACCGATACCGTAGGCAATCCTGGCAGCAACCTCAAGCTCTCCGAGGCCCGTGCGGCGTCAGTGCGCGACTGGCTGGCCGACGCGGCCGGCTTGCCGCCGACCCAGTTCGCGATTCAAGGCTATGGCGATACCCGTCCCAAAGCCGCCAACGACACCGAAGCGGGGCGTGCCGCCAACCGACGTGTCGAGATCACGCTCATCCCTGATTGCCGCGACGGCGATCGTGCCAATCGGGCAACTTTGGGCCATCCGGCCTGTTCATTCCAGTAGAAGGAGAAAGAAGAAATGGCAATTCCCGCATACATGTGGATCATGGACGATGGCGGCGCCGATATCAAAGGCTCGGTCACGGTCAATAGCCGCGAGGGCAGCGTCGAGGTGGTCGCCTTCGATCACGCCGTCAGTATTCCCACGGATTCCAACACCGGCAAGCTGACTGGCACGCGCGTGCACAAGCCGGTCGTCTTTACCAAGGAAACCGATGCCTCGACGCCGTATCTGTACAAGGCGGTCACCAGCGGCCAGACCCTGAAGTCGGTCGAGATCAAGTGGTACAAGATCGATGACGCCGGCAAGGAAAAAGAGTACTTCAACACCAAGCTCGAAAACGTGAAGGTGGTCGGCGTCACGCCGAAGATGCTGGATATCAAGAATCCGGCCTTTGAGAAGCACAACCACCTCGAAGACATCGAGCTGCGTTACGAAAAAATCACCTGGTCGTACAAGGACGGCAACATCATCCACGCCGACAGCTGGAACGAGCGCTCCTAATACGCGCCTGGCCGGCGTCCACCGCCGGCCTGCCATCTCGCGCGGACCCGGTGCAGGGGGCCGCGCACTTCCTTCTTCACCCCGCGTCCCGCTTCTTTTCCATGACCACCCGCGACCTCTCCCCGTTTCTGCGTCGTCTCAACGACCATTGCGCCCGTGCCCTGACCGACGCCGCCCGCCTGTGCGAAACACGCGCCCACCGGGACATCGAGGTCGAACACTGGCTGATCAAGCTGCTGGAGTTGGGCGACGGCGATCTGCTGGCGATCTTGCGGCGCTATGAACTCGATGTGGACGGCATCTGGAACGGGCTGCTCGCCGCCATCGACCGGCTGCCGCATGACCTGCGCGGCAAGCCTGGCCTGTCACAACGCCTCGGCCAGTGGCTGGAGGCCGCATGGATGCGCGCATCGCTCGAAGCCCCGGCGCCCGGAGAGTCCACGTCGATCCGCTCCGCGCACCTGCTGGCCGCGCTGGCCGAAACGCCACACCTGCTGCGGGCGCCCGGCGCCTGGGCGCTGTTGAGCGTATCCGCCATCCAGATCGAGCGGCTGATGCATGAACTCGACAACATCTCGACCGAGGCAGCCGCTCCCGACGCTGGCGAGCCGGCCAGGCCGGCTCCCGGCCCGCTGTCGCCGGCGCCGGTCACTCCCACCCCGACCAGGCCGATGCCCGGTCAGGCCGATACATCGGCGCTGGCCCGCTTCACGACCGACATCACCCGGAAGGCCCGGGACGGCAAGATCGATCCGGTATTTGGCCGCGACGTCGAGATTCGCCAGATGGTCGACATCCTGGCGCGGCGCCGCAAGAACAACCCGATCCTGGTTGGCGAACCTGGTGTGGGCAAGACTGCGCTGGTCGAAGGCCTTGCGCTCAAAATCGCGGAAGGGGATGTCCCGGCTGTCATACAGAACGTCAGCGTGCTGACGCTGGACCTGGGCCTTCTGCAGGCCGGGGCCGGCGTCAAGGGGGAGTTCGAGCAACGCCTCAAGAACGTGATCGAGGCCGTGCAGCAATCGCCGACACCCGTGCTGCTATTCATCGACGAAGCCCACACGCTGATCGGTGCGGGCAACACCGCAGGCGGTGCCGATGCCGCCAACCTGCTAAAGCCCGCCCTGGCGCGCGGCGAGCTGCGCACGATCGCGGCGACGACGTGGTCCGAATACAAGCAGTACTTCGAGCGCGACGCCGCGCTGGAGCGGCGCTTCCAGATGGTCAAGGTCGATGAGCCCGACGACGATGGCGCTTGCCTGATGCTGCGCGGCCTGAAGGAACGGTATGCGCAGCACCATGGCGTGCACATCACCGATGCCGCCATCGGCGCCGCCGTGCGGCTGTCGCGCCGCTATCTGACCGGACGCCAACTGCCGGACAAGGCCGTCGATCTGCTCGATACCGCCGCCGCCCGCGTGCGCATGAGCCTGGAGGCCACACCGGTGGCCATCTCCTCCCGCGAGGCGGAACGCGCGGCGCTGGAGGTCGAGCGGACTGCCTTGCTGCAGGACCAAGGGGCCATCGGCGCGGATGTCGGCAAACGACTGGCGGCCATCGATGCCCGGCTCGCTGCGCTCGCCATTGAGCTCGAACAGTTTGAGCGCGCCTTTGCCGAACAGAAGGGGGCCGCCGAGACACTGATCGAATTGCGTGCGCAATGGCAAACCACTGCCGACGAGTCTGCACGGCGGGATCTGACGCCATCGATCCAGGCTGCCTACGAGATGCTGACCAAGCACGGTCAGGCCGCGCTGATCCATGCGGAAGTGGACGAGACCGCCATTGCACAGGTGATTGCCGATTGGACAGGGGTTCCCGTCGACAGCCTGCTGTCCAGCGAGCTGGCCACTTTGCTGGCGCTGGAAAGGCGCTTGGGGCACATCGTGGTTGGCCAGGATGAGGCGCTAGCCGCCCTCAGCAAGAGCTTGCGGGCCGCCAAGGCGGGACTCAAATCCGAGGAGGCGCCGCTGGGCGTGTTCCTGCTGGCGGGGCCTTCGGGGGTGGGCAAGACCGAAACGGCGCGCGCGTTGGCCGACCTGATGTTCGGTGGCGAGCGTTCGCTTGTCACCATCAACCTGTCCGAATACCAGGAAGCCCACACCGTCTCGCAGCTGAAGGGTTCGCCGCCGGGCTATGTCGGCTACGGGGAAGGCGGTGTCCTGACCGAGGCGGTCCGCCAGCGGCCCTACAGCGTCATCCTGCTCGACGAGGTCGAGAAAGCGCACCGTGACGTACTGAATTTGTTCTACCAGGTATTCGATCGCGGCTTCATGCGCGACGGCGAAGGCCGGGTGATCGACTTCCGCAATACCGTCATCCTGATGACCTCGAATCTCGGAAGCGAGCAGATTCTGGCGGCAGCCGACGCCGCCGCCGCGGCCGGCGTCGAGCTCGCCACCGGGACGCTGATGGAGGCGATTCGCCCGATGCTGATCGACCACTTCCAGCCGGCACTGCTGGCACGCTTCCAGACCATTGCCTACCGCCCGCTGTCGGCCGACGCCATGGCATTGATCGTGCGGATGAAGCTCGGCAAGGTGGCTGACCGCATCGCGCGCCGCTTTGGCGTGCCACTGCGGTGCGACGACACGCTGGTGGCCGAGCTGGTGCGGGCCTGCCTGTTGCCCGATTCCGGCGCCCGCAATATCGACAGTCTGCTCGATCAGCAGATCCTGCCGGTACTGTCGCGTGAGCTGCTGGTGCGCATGTCGGACCAGCAGGCACCGGCATCGATTCGCCTGTCGTTCTCCGGGGACGACGGTATTGGCCTGGACTTCGAGGAGCCGGCAACGACAACCGGGGTGGACGCGTGACACGGAGCGGGCCGGGCCTCTTTGAAGCGGTGACGGGATACTTTGCGAATGGCGTGGCCGTCGACGATTTCGATGTGGCGACGCAGACGTTCCTGTCCGTGCAGGACAACATCCAGCGCATCCTCAATAGCCGTCGCGGCAGCCTGGCGCATTTGCCGGATTATGGGCTTGGCGATCTGTCCAGGATCTACCGGCATCTACCCGCGTCAGCGCACACGCTAAAGCGCGAAATCGAAACGACGCTGCTGCGCTACGAGCCGAGGCTGAAATCCATCGGCATCGCGATCGAAGAGACCGAACCGGGCATGCTTCTCAGCTTTACCATGAGTTGTCAACTGCATCAGGCCGGGCTGGTGCGATTCGGCACCCACTTCACGCCCGATGGACAGACGCGCCTCAAGCTGCTGAAGGCCGAACGTGACCGTGAGTGACCTAGCCACACCGGCCTGTCATGGAGGAATCATGAAAAACACGCCTGGACATCGCTACGGCTCTCGATCCGGGCGTTGATGCGTCCAGGAGGGCTTGACCAAGGAGCAAATGGCCTGGGTGTTTGACACGGCACTGCGAAGCTTGAAGCGATTTTGGTAGGATGCAGGCCTTTCCATCGACGGTGTGCCAGTGTGTTGCGCCGGAATGTGACTCCGATGTTGCTTGCTTCATGAACCTGGCCCAGATCAAGACCCACGCCGCCGAGCGGCTTGCCCGCCTGCGGCGCCCTACGCGGCGCGGTGTCCTCAAGACGCTGGCTGCCGTGCCGGCGCTGTTCCTGCTGTATGTGCTGGTGTTGATCCCGTTCACGCCGGGCATCAGCGATATCCGCAAGGCCAAGTCGGACCAGCCCGCGCAAGTGCTCTCGGCGGACGGCAAGGAACTGGCGGTGTTCAAATGGGCCAACCGCGACTGGGTCCGGCTGGCCGACATCTCGCCCAATGTGACGACAGCGCTGATCGCCACCGAGGATCACCGCTTCTACCAGCACTTCGGCCTGGACTGGCGGCGCATGGGGTCGGCAGCGCTACATACCTTTTCCGGCAACCGGCAGGGTGGTTCCACCATTACCCAGCAGCTTGCCCGCAATCTCTACCCCGATGAGATCGGCCGCGCGCCCACGCTCACGCGCAAGCTCAAGGAAGCCATTACCGCGCTGAAGATCGAGGCACTCTATACCAAGGACGAGATCCTCGAGACCTATCTCAACACGGTGCCGTTCCTGTACAACGCGTACGGCATCGAGATGGCGGCGCGTACTTACTTCGACAAATCCGCCGGCAAGCTGGACGTACTGGAGAGCGCCACGCTGATCGGCATGCTCAAGGGCAACAGCTACTACAACCCGGTCATCAATCCCGAGCGTGCCGTGCAGCGGCGCAATACCGTGTTGGCGCAGATGGTCAAGTACGAGAAGCTGGATCCTGCCAAGTACGAGGCGCTGAAGAAGCGGCCGCTGCGTATCGATTTCGAGCGCCAGACCGAGCCGCCGGGCCCCGCGCCGCACTTCGCGCAGCAACTGCGCAAATGGCTGATCACCTGGGCGGACCGCAACGACTACAACATCTACACCGACGGGCTGGTGGTACGCACCACCATCGATTCGCGCCTGCAGGCGATGGCCAACCAGGCCGTGGCGCGCCAGGGCAACCAGTTGCAGGGCATAGCGAATGCAGCGTGGGCGCCGCGCTCGGGCTGGGCTGCCAACAAGGAGCTGGTGCAGGCCTTCGTGCGCGAGACGCCGGAGTACCGGGCGGCGCGGGAATCCGGGCTGACCCCCGAGGCAGTCATGAAGCAGTTGCTGGCCGACGGTGTCTTCATGCAGGCGCTGCGGCAGTCGAAGACCCGCATCCAGGCCGGTTTCCTCGCGCTGGACCCGCGCAGCGGCGAGATCAAGGCCTGGGTCGGCAGCCGCGATTTCAGCCAGGATGCCTTCGACCACGTGCAGCAGGCACAGCGCCAGCCGGGCTCCACGTTCAAGCCGTTTGTCTATGGCGCGGCGTTTGAGCAAGGCGCCAGTCCCGACGATACCTTCGTCGACCAGGCGGTGGAGATCCCCCTGGCCGGCGGCGAGGTCTGGCGGCCTTCCGACGATGGCCCCCCGAGCGGGCGCGCCATGAGCCTGCGCGACGGCCTGGTGTATTCCAAGAACACGATCACCGCGCAGTTGATGCAGAGTGTGGGCCCGGCCAAGGTGGCCAGGCTGGCCCGCGCCATGGGCGTGCGGCAGAGCCGTCTCGACACCGTACCCTCGCTGGCGCTGGGCACCAGCCCGGTGACACTGAAGGAGATGGTCTCCGCCTACGGCACCATAGCCAACCAAGGTGCTTACCTGGAGCCGGTGATGGTCACCCGCATCGAGGACCGCAAGGGCGAGGTGCTGGAGACGTTCCGCCCGGCGTCGCCCGAGCAGGCGCTGCCCGTCGCCACGGTGCAGACGCTGCTGGATGTCATGCGCGGCGTGATCGACCGGGGCACGGGCACAAGCATCCGCACGCGCTTCGGCATCCGCGCGGATGTGGCCGGCAAGACCGGCACCACGCAGGACAACGCCGACGGCTGGTTCATCCTGATGCATCCGCAACTGGTGGCCGGCGCCTGGGTCGGGTTCAACGACAGCCGGGTGACGCTGCGCAGCGACTACTGGGGGCAGGGCGCGCACAGTGCGCTGCCCATGGTGGGCGACTTCTTCCAGCGTTCGCTCCGGGCCCGCGTGATCGACCCGAACGTCCGCTTTGTGAAGCACGAAGAGACCGGCTTGTTCGAGGCGCTGGGCTGGACCATACGCGGCTGGTACCAGCGCTTCTTCGGGACGGCCTCGAAGCCTGAAGCCCCGCCCGCGCCCAGGCGCCCGGCACACTCGGCGCAGGCGCCGGAGCCGGCGCCTGCGATGGAGGCCAGCGCGGCGGCACCGCCAGCGGCCTTGCCGCCCGGTGGCGCCAGCGCGCCCTTGGGGCGGGAATTTGCGGATGCCGTGCCGGGGCCGGTATCCGCAAGTTCACCGGTGAGTGCGCCTGTCGATGCCTTGACAGGCGCGCCGCGTGTGCGGGACATGCCGGCAGCCGGCGCTTCCACGTCCGCGCAGGATGCAGCCCTGGCGCCAGCAAGTGAAGGCAATGTGCCGTGACGCCAGGCATAGCGATCCGCGCCGGTTTATCTTGTTGCCGGCGCCTGGTCCGTGCCGCCAGTCGGCTGCTTGCAGGCAAGCCGATGAAGGTGCGGCGCAGTGCCGGCAAGCGCGCCCGGACTTGTCAATCCGGCACCGCGCGCGTACCGTTGCGGGTCACATCGCTTACCATAGCGGTTTGACTGGCGGTATCCCTGTAAAGCGATCCGGCCGGCCTGGCCGCTGAGTTCCCGCAATGCAAGGCGCGGGAACTGGCGCTAGTATGCCAGCCGTGTGACAGCTTTCCTGCCGGTGGACCTTTTTCCAGATGAACAACAATCCAAAGAATTCTCGCGGCGAGCCTCCCGCTCCACGTACCTGGGACGCCCGTCTGGCGCGCGCGCTTGTGCGCCCGCTCAAGGACTCCTGGATCACCCCTAACCACCTGACCACGTTGCGGCTGCTGATTGGCCTGGCCGGTGTTGCCTGCCTGATGCAGGGCGGATATGCGTGGACGAATTACGGGGCCCTGCTGATCGTGATCTCCAACTTCGTTGACCATACGGACGGCGAGTTGGCGAGAATTAGCGGAAAATCAAGCAAGATAGGCCATTTTTATGACCTGGCGAGCGATGCCCTGATTACGGTGCTGCTGTTCGTCGGCATGGGCGTGGCGATTTCGGACGAGGCCGCCAACGGGGTGCTGTCGCCGGTGCTGCTAGGCACGCTGGCTGGCGTAGCGGTGGCGCTGATCTTCTTTCTTCGCATGCGTATCGAAGAGCGCGTGGGGAAAAGCGGGACGAAGCAGGCCTCCGCGGGGGGATTCGAGACCGAAGACGTGCTTTACCTGCTCCCGCTGGTGACGCTGACCAGCGGCATCGCGCCGTTCCTGACGGCGGCGTCGATCGGCGCGCCGCTGTTCGCGGCATGGGTCGTCTTCGACTACTGGCGCGTCATGCGGCGCCCCCGGCCGGTCACGGCTCCGACTTCGACGAAGATCTGAGGAACCCCGATGAGCGAGCAAGCCACCAACGACATCGCGCTGGACGCACCTTCCGTCCAGGCCGCCGCGACGGTTTCGCCACGCCCGAAGCCGGCCACGCCAACCGGCACGCCCGATCCCGAGTCCGCAGTGGCCAGCCGCACCGCCATGCTGGACAACGTGAAGCTGCGCGCCGATTTCGAGCGCCAGGACGCCTTCCTGCACCTGGAGGAATTCCTGGCGCCGGAAGTCACCGCGCAACTGGTCGCCAGCGCCCGCGCGCTGGTGCCCAAGATCAACCGCAACTACCTGCCCGGCCACAAGCAGGGCGGCAGCGTCAGCCGCCACACGATCGACGAACTTGCCCCGTTTATCGCGGAACTGTATCGGTCGAAGGCRCTGATCGGCTGGCTGGAGCAGATGTGCGGCGAAAAGCTGCTGCTGTCCCCGGACACCGACCCGCATGCCTACGCGCTCTATTACTACACGCGTCCCGGCGATCACATCGGCTGGCATTACGACACCTCTTATTACGATGGCCGCCGCTACACGCTGCTGCTGGGCGTGATCGAAGAATCCTCCTGCCGCCTCGATTACGAACTGCACACCCGCAATGCGGATGTGCCCGACGAGCCCGGTTCGGTGCAGACCACCCCCGGCGGCCTGGTGTTCTTCGACGGCGACAAGCTGCGCCACCGCATTACGCCGGCCGGCGCCAACGAGATGCGGGTGTCGCTGACGTTTGAGTACGTCACCGATCCGGGCATGCGCCCGTGGCTGCGCTTCATCTCCAATATGAAGGACGCGATCGCCTATTTTGGCTTCAAGCAGGTATTCAAGAGACTGGCGCCAGGCCAGAAACCCCGCGCATGACCCGTGCCGCCATCTTCCTGCTGTCGATCGGCGCGGCGCTGTTTGTCGCGCTGCTCGCCTGGCAAGGATTCGGCTCCGTCGCGTCGACGCTGATGTCCGCAGGCTGGGGCCTGGCGCTGGTCGCTGCATTCCACCTGCTGCCGCTGGCGCTGGACGCCGGCGCCATCTTCGTCTTGTTCGACCGCCGGGCCGGGCGCGGCACCATGTGCAACGCACTGCTGGCGCGTTGGGCGGGCGAGTCCGTGAACAGCCTGCTGCCCGCCGGGCAGATCGGCGGGCCGGTGCTGATGGTGCGCTACCTGGCGCAGCGCGGCACGCGCATGCGCGACGCCGCCGCCGCCATTACGGTCAGTACCACCATGCAGGCTCTCGCGCAGATGGTGTTCGCGTTTATCGGCCTGGCGCTGTTCACCTTGTACGGTGGACACGGCGGGCGCGGCGGGCAGGATGCGCTCTCGGACCTGCGCACGCCGACCCTGATTGTCACGGCTGTGCTGGCGCTGTGCATCGTGGCGTTCTACGTCATCCAGAAGCGGGGTTTGTTCGGCCGGGTCCTGCGCGTGCTGTCGAAGCTGTTTGGCAAGCGCGACTGGTCCGGGTTGACGATGCGTGCCGATGCCGTGGACGCGGCCGTGCATGGCATGTACCGCGACCGCCGCAAGGTGGCGGGCACCTTCGCGCTGAGCCTGGCCRGCTGGCTGGTCGGCACCGGCGAAGTCTGGCTGGCGCTGCATTTCCTGGGGCATCCGGTCAGCTGGCTCGACGCCCTGCTGCTGGAGAGCGTCGGGCAGGCCATTCGCGGCGCGGCGTTTGCCATTCCCGGCTCGCTGGGGGCGCAGGAAGGCGGCTACCTGCTGCTGGCCCCCATCGTCGGCCTGCCGCCCGAGGCGGCGCTGGCGCTGTCGCTGGCCAAGCGCGCCCGCGAGATCGGGCTCGGCGCGCCGGGCCTGCTGTATTTACATTTGAGCGAACGGAAATTCCAGCGGCGGCGTGCGGCCATGCCTGCCGAGTCCCTGAAATAGACGGTGAAGGACCTGGCGGCGCCGCGGCGCGTGCGCAAGCCAGGCCAGGCACCAGGCGGTTTCAGTGATTCAGCGGGCCGGCCACGCGCTGCCGATTGATTGATGCAATTTGCATGGGTGCGGAGAACGAATGCGAGCAATCATCCTTGCCGCGGGCCTTGGCCTGCGACTACAGCAACAGCCCGGGGAGCAGTTCCCGAAGTGCCTGCTGCGCTTTGACGGTGTCACCCTGCTGGAGCGGCATCTGCGCATGCTGGATGCGGCGGGTGTGGACGAGATCGTGCTGGCGCTGGGTTTCCAGCCGGGACACGTGGAAGCCGAGCTCGACCGGCTCGGGCGCGACCCCTACCCGGAAATCGTGCTGAACTCCCGCTACGACCTGGGCAGCGTGCTGACCGTGCATACGGTGGCCGATGCGCTTACGCGTGGCGGCGACGTCCTGCTGATGGATGCCGACGTGCTGTACGACGAGCGCATCCTCAGCGCCCTGGTGGCCGGCGACACCACCAACCGCCTGCTGATCGACCGCGATTTCGAAGCCGGCGACGAGCCGGTCAAGCTGTGCGTGAAGAACGGCATTCCGGTGGAGCTGCGCAAGCAGCTCGCGGTTGGCCTGGAGTACGACACCATTGGCGAATCGGTCGGGTTCTTCCGCTTCCAGGAGCAGACCGCGCGCCGCCTGGCGCAGATCGTCCAGGGCTATGTCGACAGCGGCCGCTCGAACATGCCGCACGAAGAAGCGGTGCGCGACCTGCTGCTCGAAGGCGGCCATGTGTTCGATATCGCCGATGTGAGCGGCGCTCCGTGGATCGAGATCGATTTCCCGAACGACGTCGCGCGTGCGCGCGACGAAGTCCTGCCTGAACTTCAGCCGATTGTGGGAGTAGCACAGTGAACGCGATTGACCCGATTTTCTCGACTGCCACGCGCACTGCACGCCTGCGCCAGATGATCGTTG
This sequence comes from Cupriavidus sp. 05N39, assembly GCF_056397325.1. Lineage (NCBI taxonomy): Bacteria > Pseudomonadati > Pseudomonadota > Betaproteobacteria > Burkholderiales > Burkholderiaceae > Cupriavidus > Cupriavidus sp. 05N39. The sequence continues at coordinate 110,732 of NZ_JBFTNE010000022.1, read as the reverse complement.
GCAACGAGCTGGAATTCATGATGGAAGCGCACAACGGGCTGTCCGCCCGGATCGTGCGCGAAGCCGGTTTCAAGGCCATCTGGGGTTCCGGCCTGGCCATCTCGGCCCAGTACGGCGTACGCGACAACAACGAGGCCAGCTGGACCCAGGTCGTCGATACGCTGGAATTCATGGCCGATGCCAGCGACCTGCCGATCCTGCTGGACGGCGACACCGGCTACGGCAACTTCAACAACGTGCGCCGCCTGGTGCGCAAACTCGAGCAGCGCGGCATTGCCGGCGTCTGCATCGAGGACAAGCAGTTCCCCAAGACCAACAGCTTTATCGATGGAGAGCGCCAGCCGCTCGCCGAGATCGACGAGTTCTGCGGCAAGATCAAGGCCGGCAAGGATTCGCAGTCGGACGACAACTTCTCCATCGTTGCCCGCGTGGAAGCCCTGATCGCCGGCTGGGGCATGGACGAAGCCCTGCGCCGCGCCGAAGCCTATCGCCAGGCGGGCGCCGACGCCATCCTGATCCACAGCAAGCTGTCGCGCCCCGACGAGATCCTGGCGTTCGCGCGCGAGTGGGCTGGCCGTGGCCCGCTGGTGATCGTGCCGACCAAGTATTACAGCACGCCGACCGACGTCTTCCGCAAGGCCGGCATCAGCGTGGTGATCTGGGCCAACCACCTGATCCGCGTGGCGGCCTCGTCGATGCAGGCCGTGGCCAAGGAAATCCACGACAGCGAAACGCTGGTCAACGTCGAAGACCGCATCGCCTCCGTCAACGAGATCTTCCGCCTGCAGGATGCCGACGAATACTCGGCCGCCGAGAAGATGTACCTGTCCGGCTCGCAAGCGCCTGGCGCGGCGGTGGTGCTGGCGGCCAGCCGCGGCACCGGGCTTGAGCCTCTCACGGAGGACCGGCCGAAGGTGATGCTGCCGGTGGCCGGCAAGCCGCTGCTGCGCTGGCTGGTGGATGCCTTCAAGAAGCAGTCGATCAACGATATCACCGTGGTCGGCGGCTACCAGGCCAAGGCCATCGACACGGCGGGCATCAAGCTGGTGCTCAACGAGCAGTACGCGCAGACCGGCGAACTGGCCTCGCTGGCGTGCGCGGCCGATGGCTTGCATACCGACACCGTGATCGCCTACGGCGACCTGCTGTTCCGCAGCTATATCCTGCGCGACCTGCTGGAGAGCGATGCGCCGTTCAGCGTCGTCTTCGACTCCTCGCTGACCACCGAGTCGAACCAGAGCGTGCGCGACTTCGCGTATTGCTCCGCGGCGGACGACCGCGACCTGTTCGGCCAGAAGGTCCTGCTGCGCCACGTGTCCAGCAAGGGCCAGGAGCCGGCCGCCGGGCAGGCGCAGGCGCCGCACGGCCGCTGGATCGGTCTGCTGAACGTGCGTGGCGAGGGGCGCGAGCGTCTGCAAAAGCTGATCGCCGAGTTGCGCACGCGCGACGATTTCAACACGCTGGACATGCCCGCGCTGCTCAACGCGCTGGTCGCGGCCGGCGAAGAAATCGAAGTGAAGTACGTGCATGGCCACTGGCGCGGCGTAAACGATCTCGACGACTTCCGCCGCGCCGGCGATTTCGCGCACACGCAGACGCCGTTCGCGGTTGGCGGCACGGATGCAGAGGAAGCCCGATGATCGAAGCGGCACACTTTGTCGAAGCCGCGCGCGCGCGCGGCTTCGACTGGTATGCCGGAGTGCCGTGCTCGTACCTGACGCCGTTTATCAACTACGTGCTGCAGGATCCGTCGCTGCATTACGTATCGGCGGCGAACGAAGGCGATGCGGTGGCACTGATCGCCGGCGTGACGCTGGGCGCGCAGGGTGGGCGGCGCGGCATCACCATGATGCAGAACTCCGGCCTGGGCAACGCGGTGAGCCCGCTGACCTCGCTCACCTGGACCTTTCGCCTGCCGCAGTTGCTGATCGTCACCTGGCGCGGGCAACCCGGCGTTGCCGATGAGCCGCAGCACGCGCTGATGGGGCCGGTCACGCCGGCCATGCTCGACACCATGGAGATCCCATGGGAAACCTTCCCGACCGATGCGGCCGAGGTGGGCCCGGCGCTGGACCGCGCGGTGGCGCATATGGACGCCACGGGCCGTCCGTACGCGCTGGTGATGCAGAAGGGCAGTGTCGCGCCCTATGAGTTGAAGCAGCAGGAGCGGCCCGCGCCGCGCCCCAGATGCACGCCGGTTTCGCCAGCGCCGGGCGCTTCGCAGGACGGCTTGCCCACGCGCCGCGAAGCCCTGCAGCGCGTGATCGCGCATACGCCCCCCGGCAAGAACGTGGTGCTGGCATCGACCGGCTTCTGCGGACGCGAACTCTACGCGCTGGATGACCGCGCCAACCAGTTGTACATGGTGGGCTCGATGGGTTGCCTGACGCCGTTCGCACTGGGCCTTGCCCTCGTGCGTCCGGACCTGAACGTGGTGGCCGTCGACGGCGACGGCGCGGCGCTGATGCGCATGGGTGTGTTCGCCACGCTCGGCGCCTATGGCCCGTCTAACCTCACGCACGTGCTGCTCGACAACGGCGCCCATGACTCCACGGGCGGACAGGCGACCGTGTCGCCCAACGTCTCGTTCGCCGGCGTGGCGGCCGCTTGCGGCTATGCCTCGGCGGTAGAAGGCGATCGGCTCGGCACGCTCGACCAGGCACTCTCTGCCGCGGTGCAAGAGCCCGCTGCCGGGCCGCGTTTCGTGGCGCTTTCGATCCGCGCCGGCACGCCGGACGGCCTGCCGCGCCCGACCATTACCCCTGTCGATGTGAAGACGCGCCTCGCGCGCCATATTGGCGCCGATCAAGGCGCCGACCAAGGAGAGAAGTAATGCTGCTACTCAACCCGGGCCCCGTGACCTTGTCGGCGCGTGTGCGCCAGAGCCTGTTGCAGCCGGACCTGTGCCATCGCGAAAGCGAGTTCTTCGACCTGCAGGACGAGGCGCGCGCGCGGCTGCTCGATATCTATGAACTGGATCCGGCCGAATGGGCCGCGGTGCTGATGACGGGTTCCGGCACGGCGGCGGTGGAAAGCATGATCGCCGCGCTGGTGCCCGAGCAGGGCAAGCTGCTGATCGTGCAGAACGGCGTGTACGGCGAGCGCATTACGCAGATCGCCACGCAATACCGCATCGCCCACGAGGTGGTCGCGCACGACTGGATGCAGGCTCCCGACCTTGGCCGCATTGCCGTCGCGCTCGACGCGGACCGCGCCATCACCCACGTGGCGGTGATCCACCATGAAACCACCACCGGACGCCTGAACGATCTCCAGGCGCTCGACGCACTGTGCAGCGCGCGCGATGTGAGGCTGCTGGTCGATGGCGTGAGCAGCTTCGGCGCCGAAGCGATCGATTTTGGCGGCAGCATTGCGGCGGTGGCGGCCACGGCCAACAAATGCCTGCATGGCGTGCCCGGCGCGTCTTTCGTCATTGTGCGGCGCAACGCGCTGGAGCAAGCCGCCAGCCGGACTTACTACCTGGATCTGGGGCGGCTGGCGCGGCTGCAGGACCAGCGCAATACGCCGTTCACGCCCTCCGTGCATGCCTATTACGCACTGGTGGAAGCCTTGCGCGAACTGGCGGACGAGGGCGGCTGGCGCGCCCGCCACGCGCGCTATGCGGCGCTGGCGGAACGCGCGCGCGCCGGGCTGGAGGCCCTGGGCATGCCGGCCCTGTGGGCGTCGGAGCAGTCCTCCGTGGTGCTGCGTGCCTACCGTTTGCCGGCCGGCCTGACGTACGCGCAGTTGCATGATGGCCTGAAGGAACGCGGTTTTGTCATTTACGCGGGGCAGGGCGGGCTCTCGGCGGAGCTGTTCCGTATTTCCACGATGGGGAATATCCAGCTGGATGACATCGATCGCTTGCTGCAGGGCTTTAAGGACCTGACGCAGTAATCGCGCCCCCGGCGTCATCGTCATTTGTGATCGCCATTTTGTTTTTGCGGGCAAAGCACTAGCATGGGGTAATGGATGCGGCGCAGCCGCATCCAGCCAATCCTTGCGGAGGAGCATTGCGATGCATCGCCATTTCCGCCTTGCCCTTGCCAGTTCCGGTGGCACAGCCGTTGCAGTCCTGGCTGTGCTTGTCCTCGGCGCAGCCGTGCCGGGGAGCGCCTCGGCGGCCGGCCCCGACGCGGCGCCCGCCGCCGCCGGCGTCGACCGCTCCTCGCCGGACCGCATGGTCCGCGCCGCCGTCGAAGGCGTGCTGGGCACCATCCAGGCCAATCCCGACACCCGCAGCGGCGATCTCGACAAGATCACGGCCGTGGTGCGCAAGCAGTTCCTGCCTTATACCGATTTCCGGCGCACCACGCGGCTTGCCGTGGGAAACGCTTGGCGTAACGCCTCGCCTGAGCAGCAAAAGCAACTTTACGAGCAGTTCGAGACGTTGCTCGTACGCAGCTACGCCTTGTCCCTGTCGCAAGTGCGTGATCAGGCGCTGAAGTTCCGCTATAAGCCGCCACGTACCAGCGGCAATGACGTGGTGGTGGAGACCAGCATGATCAACAAAGGGGACGAGGTGCAGATCGATTACCGCCTGCAGCGCGGCCCCGCGGGCTGGGCCATCTACGACATCAATATGAGCGGTGCCTGGCTGATCGAGATCTACCGGCAGCAGTTCGCCGACATCGTGGCGCGCAGCGGCATCGATGGCCTGGTCAAGTACCTGACGAGCCACAACGCGGCCTGAGGCTTGCTGCTGGCCTCTATGTGGTTATGCGCTTTGGCGGCTACGCGGCGTCCGCCAGCTTATCGTCGCCGGCGAGCGATGCGATCAGCGTCTCCGCCGACATCGGCCGTCCCAGCAGGAAGCCCTGTAGCGAATCGCAGCCCAGCCGCGTCAGGAATTCCTGCTGCTTGGCCGTCTCCACCCCTTCCGCGACGATGTCCAGGTTCAGCGTGCGGCCAAGCGCCACGATGGCCGAGACGATCGCCGCATCTTCCGTATCGCGGGCGAGATCCCGGATAAAGCCGCGATCGATCTTCAGCTCGCTGGCCGGGAGCCGCTTGAGGTAAAGCAGGCTGGAATAACCGGTGCCGAAGTCGTCGATCGAGATGCGCACGCCCATGTCGTGAAGCTGCTTTAGGATCTGCAGGCTGGCATCGGCGTCGCGCATCGCTGTCGATTCGGTGACTTCGAGCGTCAGACAGCCTGGCTCCAGCCCGTGCCGCGCCAGGGTATCCCGCACTGTCTTGATCAGGCTGGCATGCCGGAACTGCAGGGCCGACAGGTTGACTGCCACGCTCCAATGCGGATGGCCCGCATCGCGCCACTCCCGCATCTGCCGGCAGGCTTCGTCCAGGACCCAGTTCCCCATCGGCACGATCAGGCCGGTCTTTTCGGCCTGGGGAATGAACTGGTCCGGAGCAATCAGGCCGCGGGTGGGATGCGCCCAGCGCACCAGCGCTTCCACGCCGACCACCGGCCCGCTGGGCGCGGTGAGCTTGGGCTGGTATTGCAGGATCAGCTCCCTACGCTCCAGTGCCAGGCGCAGGTCCTGCACCAGTTGCAGCTGCTCGTGCACGTTGGCGTTCATCGACGCTTCGAAAAAGCAGATGGTATTGCGGCCCAGCGCTTTCGCGTGATRCATCGCCGCGTCGGCGTTGGTCAGCAAGTCGTGCTGTAGGGTGCCGTCGCCGGGGTACATGGCAATGCCGATGCTGGTGGAGACGCGCAACTCGCGGCCGGCAACCTGGAAGGGTTCGCGAATGACCGTCAACACCTTTTCGGCGAGGGTTGCCGCGTCCGCCGGCTCGCCGACGCTGGCCAGCAGCACGAACTCGTCGCCGCCCAGCCTGGCAATGGTGTCCTGCGCGCCCACGGCGGCCCCGATGCGCCGCGCAACTTCGACCAGCAACTGGTCGCCAACGGGATGGCCATAGGCGTCGTTCACCGCCTTGAAGCCGTCCAGGTCCATGAACATCAGGGCGAAGCGGGTGGTCTTCTGCTCGGCTTCCTGGATCGCCCGGTCGAGCCGGTCTTCCAGCAGCACCCGGTTGGGCAGTTTTGTCAGGTTGTCGTGCAGCGCCAGGTAGGTCAGTTCCTGGTTGGCCTCAGCCAGCGATAGCGCCAGCATTGCGGTGCGGGCCTCCATGCGCACGTCGAGCACCGAGGTGATCAGGGCGATGGCAAGCACCGCCAGCGTGACGATGATGATCACCACTGCCAGCCATCCCGAATCCATCCCGTCGCGCGCCGCGCCGCAAACGCTGCCGAGCGGGAACTCCGCCGCCRCCATGCCGGTGTAATGCATCCCGACGATGGCAAAGCCCATGATCACCGCCGCACCCGCGCGCAGGGGCCGCACCCAGATCGACTCGCGCCGCAGGTTGAATGCGATCCACAGTGCCGCGCCGGAGGCCAGGATCGCGACCACGATGGACAGGATGAACAAGGACGGGATGTAGCGGATGCCCGGCGACATCTGCAGCGCGGCCATGCCCGTGTAGTGCATGCCGGCGATGCCCGCGCCGATGAGCAAGGCGCCACCGGCCAGGCGCCGCCACGGCAAGGTTTCCCGGCCCACGAGCCAGAGCGCAAGCGCCGACGACGCGATGGCGATCAGCAGCGAGACCCCGGTGATCGGCAGGTCGTATCCGAGCGGGATCGGCAGGTGGAATGCCAGCATGGCGATAAAGTGCATCGACCAGATGCCGATTCCCATCGCGCATGCGCCGCCGGCCAGCCACCAATATGCCGCGCGGCCCTGAGCCGTGGCAATGCGCCCTGCCATGTCAAGAGCGGTGTATGAGGCCAGGATCGCGACAAGCAGCGAGATCAGTACGAGCGAACTGTTGTGGCTGCCGGCAAGCATTGAGGCCCTTTCTCTTTCTAGACGTTGACTTTGATTTGCCTGGATTTCGCCTGATTTGCACCCGCACGGGTGCATGGTAGAGAAAGCGCCAGTTCGCCGCTCATAACGACATGTTAACTGGCAAATTTAGGTAGGGCTTGAAAAATGGGTCGCCGGGCCTGCCCGGCAGGCCCGGCGACCGGCCGGGCGCTACGCCTGCGTTGGTTTTTGTCCCGCGCCGGCCGGCGATCAGTGCCGCGGCTCGCCCCTGGGCACACCGGCCCACATGGCGACGCCGCTGGCCACCAGCAAGCCTGCCAGCAGGTACAACGCATTGTCCATGCTGCCGGTGTGCGTCTTGATCTGCCCGATGACCCAGGGGCTGACGATACCGCTCGTAATGCCGATGCTGCTGATAAAGGCAATTCCGGTGGCCGCCGTATGCGCAGGCAGGTGGCTGGGCGGCAACGACCAGAAGATCGGCAGCGCGGCAAAGATCAGCACGGCCGCGACCGACAGCAAGGCGAGCATTGCCGCGAAGCTGGGCAGATGCAGGGTCAGCAGCGCCAGTGCCAGCGCGCCACCCGACGTGCAGGCCAGGAAATGGCGATGCCGCTCGCCGCGCCGGTCGGAGTTGCGGGCGATCAGGATCAGGCCGACGGCGCCGATCGCGTTCGGGATGACGGAGTACAGGCTGATGGACATCACATCGGTAATGCCGAAATCCCGGATCATCAGGGGCATCCAGAAGCTCAGGGTGAGCGAGCCGCATGTCAGCGAAAAGTAGATGAACGCGAACAGGTAGATGCGCGGATTGCGCAGCGCCTGCATCAGCGCGCTGAAGGAGTGCGCATGCGCGGCGCTCCCGGACGGGCCGTTGTGCGCGGCGAGGAAGGCTTTTTCCTTGTCGGTGAGCCAGCTGGCCTGCTGCGGGCCATCGACCAGGCAGACCGCGGCGATGAGCCCGAGGATGATGGCGGGCGCGCCTTCGATGGCGAACATCCACTTCCAGCCGTAGAGGCCGAGCACGCCTGCCATGTCGCGCATGATCCAGCCCGAGATCAGCCCGCCCAGCACGCCCGCCACGGCAACCCCGGCAAAGAAGATGGCCATCACCGCCGCGCGCCGCCGCGCCGGGAACCAGTAGGTGAGATACAGGACGATGCCAGGGAAGAAACCCGCCTCGAATACGCCGAGCAGGAAGCGCAGCGTATAGAAATGCGTTGGGGTGGACACCATCATCATGCCGACCGAGGCGGCTCCCCACAGCAGCATGATGCGGGTGAAGGTGCGGCGCGCGCCGAAGCGGGCCAGCAGCATATTGCTGGGCACTTCGCACAGGACGTAGCCAACGTAGAAGACGGCGGCGCCCAGCCCGTACATCGCATCGCTGAAGCCCAGGTCCTGCTTCATCTGCAACTGGGCAAAGCCGATATTGATGCGGTCCAGGAAGGAGATGACGTAACAGACAAACAGGAAGGGGATGATGCGCAGCCAGATCTTTCGATAGAGCGCGTCTTCGTCGCGCACGGCAGTAGCCTGGGGCGCGATGGCCCCTGCAGAGGGATAAGTCATGGATTGTCTCCGGGAACGCGGGCGTCGATACGCCCTGGATGCCGGCGTCTTGCGCGCCTGGGCAACGAGTTGGGAGCGGCGGGCGCAGGATGCGCCCGCCGCGGTCAGGCTTGCGCGCTGCGGTCCTGCACAGCGCCTGCCCGCGCCAGTTGCATGGCCGAGAGCAGCGTGCCGTGGTCGCCGATATGATTCGCGAGCAACAGGATCAACTGCGCATTGACCGCCTGGCTCTGGCCGTCGTCGAGATCGCGGTGCATGTCGATCAGGGCTTCGTAGAAGTCGTCGGGGCGCGTCAGGTTGGGGTGTGTATTGAGTGCCATCGCTCTGTCTCCGATTCGGGATGTCGCCGGAATGCCTACGCCGCGACGGAGGCAGGGGCTTGCGCCTTTACCGCCGCCTGCATGCACGGCGCGTTGCCGGTTGCGCGGGCCAACGCCTGCCCGACGCCGGCGATGTCGGCCTGCCGCCAGCGCGCGCAGACATGCTGGTCCGGGCGGATCAGGTACAGCGTGCCGGGCCGCGCGTCGTAGCGCTGTGCGGCCAGGCCCTCGGTGTCGCGCAGTACCGTCACGCCAGGCTGCCCGGTGCAGGCTTCACCCGCGTCGACCACGACCAGCTTGAGCGGCAGCGTGCCCTGGCGCAGGCTTTGCAGGGCCCGCAGGTCGCCGGCATCGGGCGCGCCGAATACCAGCGCGGTGAACTGCCCGCCGAGTTGCGGCAGCAACCAGACCGGGCCTTGTTCCCCGGATACGGGCGCATCCACGCAGGCCGCGCCCGGCACCATGCCGCCGGCAAATTCGCCGGTGTCGGGCGTGTTGAGCGGCGAGTCGTGCAATACCGACGGCAGGGAGAGCCGTCCGCTATTGACCAGCTGCCGCGCAAACGCATGCTGCTTCGACAGGTTCAGCACGGCATCGCGGAACACTTTGCTGACGGCGCTCTTCGGCGTGATGAAATCGGTGGAGCGCGTCGAGTTGCGGATGTTCTCGTCGGCGGCGTACTCGCGCTCGCTCGCATACGTATCGAGCAGGCTGTCCGGCGCCTGGCCCTGGAGCACGAAGGCCAGCTTCCAGGCGAGGTTCTCCGCATCCTGCACGCCGCTGTTGGCGCCGCGCGCGCCGAACGGCGAGACGCCATGCGCGGAGTCGCCGGCAAACAGCACGTTGCCGTGGCGGAAGCTGTCCATGCGCAGGCAGGAGAAGGTGTAGACGCTGACCCATTCCAGCTCGAACTTTGCATCGGGCCCGAGCAGTGCCTGCACGCGCGGAATCACGCGCTCCGGCGTTTTCTCCAGCACCGGATCGGCATCCCAGCCGAGCTGGAAGTCGATGCGCCAGACGTTGTCGGGCTGGCGGTGCAGCAGTACGGACTGGTTCGGATGGAAGGGCGGATCGAACCAGAACCAGCGCTCGGTGGGGAATTCGGCTTCCATTTTCACGTCGGCGATCAGGAAGCGATCCTTGAAGGTGCGGCCCTTGCTGTCCAGGCCGAGCAGGTTGCGCAGCGGGCTGCGCGAGCCATCGGCCGCCACCACGTAGCGGCCGGTGAGCGCATAGGGGCCGTCCGGCGTATCGACGGTCAGCACCACGGCTGCATCCGGCGTGCCGGCATGGCGCTGCTCGATGCCCACCACCTTGTGCTTCCAGCGGATCTCAAGGTTGGGCAACTGGCGCGCGCGGTCGAGCAGGAAGCCCTCGACGTAGTATTGCTGCAGGTTGATGAAGGCCGGCCGTTGGTGGCCGGCTTCCGGCAGCAGGTCGAAGGTGTAGACCTGCTCGTCGCGCACGAAGACCTTGCCGACGTTCCAGCAAACGCCCTTTTCCACCATGCGCTCGCCGCAGCCGAGCCGGTCGAAGACGTCCAGCGTGCGCTTGGCGAAGCAGATTGCGCGCGACCCGTTCGACAGGGTGCAGTCATCGTCCACCAGCACGACCGGCACGCCATGCTGGGCGAGGTCGATCGCGGTGGCCAGCCCGATGGGGCCGGCGCCGACGACGATGACGGGGTGAGGATTGCCTGCCTGCTCCTGCCGTTGCTCGGGGCACGGCTGGTAATCAAATGACAGGTTCTGGTAGTCGTTGCTCATGCCTGTGTCTCCATCCACTCTACTCGGCCGTTCCATCTTTGCGGCGGCTGGTCTTCAATCCTGCAGCGCGGCCCACATTTCCTTGTCGCGCTGCGCGGTCCAGATGCGCGGGTGCTTGATGCCGCTGGCTTCGTCGAAGGCGCGCGACACGTCGAACGGCAGGCAGTGCTCGTAGATGAAGACATGGCCGAACTTCGGGTCCATCGATTTGCGCGTATGGGCCATCGCGCTCTTCAGGTCGAGGCGGTCCACCACGGCCTCCTTGCCAGCCTGGAACAGCGTGGTGACGAAGTCCTTGGTGTACTCGATGCCCTTCCTGACCTCCTCCGTGTTGGTGAGGGCAGGGCCACGGCCGGGAACCAGTTTCTCGGCGCCCAGTGCATGCAAGGCATCCAGCGTGGCCGGCCATTGCTCAAGCTGTGCATCGCCGCAGTAGCACGCGGCGTCGTATTCCACCAGGTCGCCGGAGAACAGCACCTTTTGCGAAGGCAGCCAGACCACCGTGTCGCCCTTGGTATGGCCGGAGCCCAGATGCGCGATGCGGACTTCGAGCTTGCCGAGGTACAGCGTGATTTCCCTCTCGAACACCAGCGTCGGCCAGGTCAGGCCCGGCACGGTCTCGACGCCGGCGAACAGGCGCGGGAAGCGCTCGATCTCGGACTTCATATCCGCTTCGCCGCGCTCGACGATCATTTCGTAAGTGCCGCGGCTGGCGATGACCTGCTGCGCGCCCTCGGCGAAATAGGCCGACGCGCCAAGCACGCGCACCGCGTGGTAGTGCGAGAGCACGACGTACTTGATGGGCTTGTCGGTGACCGAGCGGATCCTGGCGATCAGGTCCTGCGCCATGGCGGGCGTGGCGGTGGTGTCGACGATCAGCACGCCGTCGTCGCCGATGATCACGCCGGAGTTGGGGTCTCCCTCGGCCGTGTACGCGTAGGCGTTCTCGGAGAGTTGGGTGAAGGTGACTTTCTTGGCTTCCAGGTCGGCCTGGGATGCGAATGCCTTGCTCATGCTTGCCTCTTTCTTTTCTGCTGCGTGGGGAAAAGACGAGACAGCAGGCGCCGGGGCGGATCACTGCATAGCGGGGGACTGTCTCGCCCCGTTTTTCACTCTGTAGCTGCACCGGTATCGGGGTAAGGCCATCTTAGGAATCTCAGCGAAATTAGTCAATAACAAATAGAGTTGTTTTTGACTAATAGAATGCGAGAGCCGAATGCCGCACAGAAAACCAAGGGGAAACCCTCGGTGATGCGGGAGGCGGGGCGTCTGGTCGATTACTATCTGGGTTTTCAAGCGAGAGGCGAATGGCAAGATCAGCGGACAACACGTCGGATGCCGGTGGCGCGGAGAAAGCGCAGCGCGGCATACAGAGCGTCGAGGTCGGCGGCCGTTTCCTGCGGGCGCTGGCCGATGTCCGTGCCCCGATGACCCTGGCCGACCTCGCGGCTGCCGTGYAGATCGCGCCCGCGCAAGCACACACTTACCTCGTCAGCCTGGTGCGGCTTGGATTGATCAAGCGCGATCACTTGTCCGGGCGCTACGAGCCCGGCCCGCTGGCGCTGCAGCTCGGGATGCTGTTTCTCGACCATGATCCCGCCTACCGGGCAGCGGTGCCGCGCGTGGCCGCGCTCGCCGCGTCGTGCGGATTCAGCGTGGCGATCTGCGCCAGCGGGCCGCAGGGCCCAACCATCGTCCGCTATGCGCACGCCGGTTCGCCCTTGCACGTGAACCTGCACGTGGGCTCGGTCATGTCGCTGTCGGCAACCGCGACCGGCCGCGTGTTCTGCGCGTTTCTCCCGCCTGGGCAATGGCAGGCAATCTGGCAACAGCAGCAGCCTGGCGGCACGCCCGACGCCGCCTTCGGCGCTACCCTTGCCGCCATCCGCGAGCGTGGCATCGAGCGCAGCATCGATGCGCCGAGCCCGGCGGTCAGCAGTCTCAGCGTGCCGGTGCTCGACACCAGCGGCCGCTTGCGCCTGGCGCTGACCGTGGTCGGCTCGACCGGCGCCATCGATGTGGACTGGCGCGGCCCCGTGGCACTTGCCCTGCTCGGCACTGCGGCAGCCATCCGTGACGCCATCGCCGGTACTCCCGAATGACCCCAGCACCCACGCCAACCGACGACAGCCAGGGCGAAGCCGCCAAACCGCAGCGCGGTATCCAGTCGCTGGACAACACCGGCCAGTTGCTCGCCGCGTTGGTGGCGGCAGGGCGGCCCTTGCCGTTGCGCGATCTCGCGCGCGCGGCCGGCATGCCGCCCGCCAAGGCGTTCCCGCATCTGGTCAGCCTGCAGAAGATCGGCCTGCTGGCGCGCGATGCGGCGGGCAATTTCCTGTCCGGCCCGCTGGGCCTCGAACTCGGGCTGATCGCCTTGCAGCGGCTCTCGCCAACCCGCGAAGCCGAGCCGGAAGTGATCGAACTGGCGGGCGCGACCAGCCTGAGCGTGGCAATGGCAGTGCTCGGCCCGCTGGGGCCGACGGTAGTCCGCCTGGAAGAAGCCGCGCGGCCGCAGCACGTCAGCCTGCGGGTGGGTACTGTGCTCTCGCTGGTCAATACGGCGATCGGCCGGCTGTTCGCGGCGCACTTGCCGGAGCACGCGCTGATTGGCCTGATGGGTCAGGACGAGCTTCGGCTGGCCGGTGTGCGGAAATCGGAAGTCGTCGAAGCGGATGGCGGCGCGGGCGAAGCGCTTGCGCTAGCGTACGCGGCCCGGCTGGCGCAAATTCGCGCGCAGCGGATCGACAACGCGCTGAGCCGGCCCGTGCCCGGCATCGACACACTTGCGGCGGCCGTGTTCGACCACACCGGCAGCGTTGCGCTCGTCATCGCCCTGATTGGCACGTCGGGCAGCTTCGACAGCGGTATAGATGGCGCCACGGCCAGGACCCTGTTGCAAGCGGCGCGGCGGCTGTCGTGGCGGTTCGGCGCGATGGAACCGGCTGAGGCGGACGGCTAGGCGCCTGCGCGTTCAGGCGCGTTCTCATTGTCCCTTTGCCACGCGCCGCGACCGCTTCACCGGCGGTGGCGATGCCGCCGGTTCATCCTCCCCGACGAACACCTTGGGATAGTGTTCAAAGGTCCGCTTCACCAGCTCGCGCAGCCAGATGATTGCCGGGTCATGGTGGAAACGCGGGTGCCAATGCTGCTTGATGGCAAATTTCGGCAGCGCCACCGGCGGCTGCATGACGCGCACCGTGCCGTATCTTGCAAAGACGTTGGCGAGTTCCAGCGGCACGGTGGCAATCAGATCCGGATGCTGTTCGATCAGTAGCGGCACAACCAGGAAGTGGGGCGTGGACAGGTAGATGTTCCGCTTGATGCCGTGATCGTCGAAGGCGCTGTCGTAGGCCGCGCTGGCTCGCCCTGACAGCGTGACCACAATCTGCGGCATGCGCTGAAATTGCTCCAGCGTCAGGGCTTCGCCGATCTCGCGGTTGCGCGCGCTTACGATCGTCACGAAGGAATGCATGAACAGGCGCTGCTGGAACAGGCCCTCCGGCGCGGCGCGGATGGAGCCAAGCGCCAGGTCGGCTTCCCCGGAACCGAGCAGGCCTTCGATCTGCTGCAGCGGCACTTGCAGCGTGCGCAGCGTGCAGTGCGGTGCTTCGCGGCGCAGCCTGCTGATCAGCGGCGGCAGGAAGACCAGTTCGCCCATATCGGTCATGCACAGATTGAACGTGCGCCGCGCCGCCAGCGGGTCGAAGCGCGCCTGGGACAGGACTTGCTGTCTCACCGTCGCCATCACGCCGACGATGGCTTCGGTCAGTTCCTCCGCCTTGTGCGTGGGCATCATGCCCTCTGGCGTCTTGACGAACAACTGGTCGTCGAAGAACGCGCGCAAGCGGTTCAGGGCGTGGCTCATCGCGCTTTGCGTCAGGCCCAGTTCCTGCGCCGCCTTGGTCACGCTGCGTTCCCGCAGCATCGCGTCGAATACCGACAACAGGTTAAGGTCGAGCTCGTCTGTATGCATGGCCTACATTCCCGCTATTAGGTAGATGACGTTGACGCATGTTTGCTCCAAACCTATTCTGCAGTCAAGGACCCCGCAGATGGGTCCCGGCATACGGAGACAGACATGACGCCCCACCTGTTCGCGCATTTCCACCCGCAACCCCGCCTGCACGGGGCATCGCCCCCATCCTGATTTCCCTCCTGGTCCAGGCCACGGCACCTTAGCCCGGTCTGGCAGCTTCAATTCCTCGCCCGCGCATCGCCGGAAGGCAATGCGTGCACGGCGACGCGCGCCCCGGATTTCCACGCCGGGCGCAACGAGACTTTCCGAAGGAACGCAGCATGTTTATCAAGAACACCTGGTATGTGGCCGGCTGGGACAATGAGATCCCCGCCGAAGGCATGTTCTCCCGCACCATCATCGGTGTACCGGTGGTGATGTACCGCAAGGAAGACGGCAGCATCGTCGCGCTGGAGGACCGCTGCTGCCATCGCGGCGCGCCGCTGTCGGTCGGGCGCAGGGAAGGCGACTGCATCCGCTGCATGTACCACGGCCTGAAGTTCGACAGCGCAGGCCACTGCATCGAGGCGCCCGCGCAGGAGCGCATTCCGCCACAGGCCAAGGTGCGCAAGTTTCCAATCGCCGAGCAGCACCGCTGGATCTGGATCTGGATGGGGGATCCGGACAAGGCCGATCCGTCGCTGATCCCGGATACGCAGTGGCTGGACCACCCGGACTGGCGCAGCCAGGACGGCTATATCCACTATGACGTGAACTACCTGCTGATCTGCGACAACCTGCTGGATTTCTCGCACCTGCCGTTCGTTCACCCGACCACCCTGGGCGGGAGCGAGGACTATGCAGCCGTCAAGCCCAAGGTGGAGCGTATCGATGGCGGCGTGCGGATTACGCGCTGGGCCATCAATACCGAGGCGCCCGCATTCGCCAAAGCCGTCAAGGAATGGCCCGGGAAAGTCGACCGCTGGAATATCTACAACTTCACGATCCCGGCCATCCTGCTGATGGACTCCGGCATGTCTCCCACCGGCACGGGCGCGCCGGAGGGCGTGCGCGTCGATGCCGCGGAGTTCCGGGGTTGCCAGGCGATCACCCCGGAGACCGAGAACTCCACGCACTACTTCTTCGCCCATCCGCACAACTTTGCCATCGACAAGCCGGAGGTCACCGCGTCGATCCACCAAAGCGTGGTAACGGCGTTCGACGAGGACCGCGAGATCATCTCGGCGCAACAGCGAAGCCTCGCGCTCGAGCCGAACTTCAAGATGATGCCGTTCYCCATCGACGCGGCGCTGTCGCAGTTCCGTTGGGCCGTGAACCGCAAGATCGAAGAGGAAGCGGCAGAATCCCCGGCACCCGTTGAGAAGACGGCGATGTCCGGGGTGAGGTAGCACGGCATGCTCGAACTGATCGTATCCAGGCTGACCTCGGAGGCGGAGGGCGTTCGCGGCATCGAGTTGCGGCGTCCTTGCGGCGGTGCCTTGCCCGCCTTCACCGCGGGCGCGCATATCGATGTTCACCTGCCAGGCAATATCGTCAGGCAGTATTCGCTCTGCAACGACCCGGCCGAGACCCACCGCTACTGCCTTGGCGTCGGGCTCGCGCCGTCTTCGCGCGGAGGCTCGCAATATGTTCATGCCGGGCTAAGGGAGGGCGACCCGGTCACCGTGAGCGTGCCGCGTTCGCTGTTTGGCATCGACGCGGCTGCCACGGCGCATGTCTTTATTGCCGGCGGCATTGGCATCACGCCGGTTCTCAGCATGATTCGCTGGTGCGAAGCCAACGGCAGGCCATGGAAGCTGCTCTATTGCATGCGTTCGCGCCAGCGTGCGGCTTACCTGGATGTGTTGTCGCGATATGGCGAACGGGTGCAGCTTCATGTCGATGACGAGAGCCGGGGCGAACTGGCGGACCTGTCCGCATTTCTCGGCGCGCTGGCCGACGGCAGTCATGTGTACTGCTGCGGACCATCGCCGCTGATGGACGCGGTGGCCGCCACGGCGGAAGCGGCGGGCGTGCCACGGGCCGCCACGCACTTCGAACGGTTCAGTGCCGAGCCACGGCAAGCCAGCGCAAGGGCGGAGCAGGCATTCACGGTGATCCTGCACCGGCACGGCGGCCGCTTCATCGTTCCCGCCGGCTCCACCATTCTCGAAACCCTGGAACAGAATGGCGTGCCGCTGCCATTCGCCTGTCGCGAGGGCCTGTGCCGCAGCTGCGAAGTACCGCTCTTGTCCGGCATGGCGGACCACCGCGACCATGTGCTGGGCGATGCGGAGCGCGAGGCGAACACGGCCATCATGATTTGCGTTTCCAGGGCACTGACACCCGAGCTTGAACTGGATATCTGAGCCTGCCCGGAACGCCTCGCCGCCACCATACCCTCACCACGCGCGCCACCGAGATGGCCGCGATACACCAAGGAGACAAAGCGATGTTCCATCCCACCCGCGCACTGATGACTGTCGTGCTTGCCATGTCCGGCCTGGCCGCAGCCACCGCCCATGCCGATATCAACATCGGCGTCACCTTGTCGCTGACCGGTCCTGCGGCGTCGCTGGGCATTCCGGCGAAGAGCGCCATCGACCTTCTGCCCAAGGACGTGGCGGGGCAGAAGCTGAACTTCATTGTGCTCGATGACGCCTCGGATCCGAGCGCCAGCGTTCGCAACTTCCGGCGTCTGGTGGATGAACACAAGGTGGATGTGGTGATGGGTTCCTCGGTCACGCCATCGACCATCCCGCTGGTGGACGTTGCCGCCGAGACCAGGGTGCCGCTGATGAGCCTGGCCGCAAGCGCGAGGATCGTCGAGCCGCAAGACGAGAAGCGGCGCTGGGCATTCAAGGCAATCCAGAACGAAAGCCTGATGGTCGGCGCCACGCTTGACCACATGCGCCAGACCGGTGCGAAGACGCTGGCGTTCATGGGCTTCTCGGATGCTTACGGAGACGCGTGGCTGTCGGCGCTCCAGCCGCTGGCGGACAAGGCCGGCATCAGGCTCGTGGCGACGGAGCGCTACGTGCGCACCGACACCAGCGTGGTAGCCCAGACACTGAAGATCATCGCCGCGAAGCCGGATGCCGTTCTGGTCGCCGCGTCCGGAACGCCCGGCGCCTTGCCGCAGAAGACGCTCGCCGAGCGTGGCTACAAGGGCAAGGTCTACCAGACCTATGGCATCGCCAACCGGGACTTCCTGCGCGTGGCGGGAAAGGATGCGGAGGGTGCGATCTTTGCCGTCGGGCCGGTGCTGGTAGCCGACCAGCTTGAGCCGGACAGCCCGATGCGTCCCGTCGCGCAGGATTTCATCAAGCGATACGAGGCCGCTAACGGGCAGAACTCGGCCTCGATCTTCTCGGCCAATGTCTGGGACGCGGGCCTGGTCCTGCGCTCGGCGATTCCCGTTGCCCTCGGCAAGGCCAGGCCAGGCAGCGAAGCGTTTCGCGCTGCGCTGCGCGATGCGCTGGAGAGCACCAGCGGCGTCGTGACAACCCAGGGCGTGACGACGATGTCCAGGTCCGACCATGTTGGCTACGACAAGCGGGCGGCCGCGCTGGTGCAGATCCAGAGCGGTGCCTGGAAGTATCTGAAGTAGGGTGGCGGACGGACAAGCGGCTTTCGCCCCGGCGGCCGCATTTTCCGGATTTGCTACTGCGGTTTTATTCTTGGACCATCATGCCGCCGCTTGCCTAGACTGGCTCACCTGGCATCTCGCCAACTCAACCATTGCCAGTCCAAACTCAAGGTGAACGGCTTATGAACCTGCGCGCATTGCTTTCAACACTCCTGACCGCCACGGCGGCGCTAGCCATTGGCGCCGCCCCGGCGCTGGCTGCCGACAAGACCATCAAGGTAGGCGTGCGCGGCGGCGTGGACGAGGAGATCTGGGAGGTGGTCACACAGGTGGCCAAGAAGCAGGGCCTCAATGTGCAGCCGATCGTGATCACCGGCACCGCCAGCCCCAACGAAGCGCTGAACAACGGCGACCTCGACGCCAATGCCTTCCAGCACATCCCCTTCCTGCGCGACCAGGTGAAGCAGCGCGGCTACAAGATCGTGGCGGTGGCGGATACGCTGATCTCGCCGATCGCCTTCTACTCGCGCAAGTACAAGTCGCTGGAATCGCTGCCGCAGGGCGCGCGCCTTGGCATTCCCAACGACCCGAGCAACCAGACCCGCGCGCTGGTGATCCTGCGCGATCACGGCCTGATCAAGCTGCGCGATGGTTTCGACCCCTACACCGGCACTGCCGCGCTGGCCGACGTGACCGCCAACCCGAAGAAGCTGGACCTGGTGGAAAGCGCCTCGGTGGTGCTGGCGCGCTCGTTGCCCGACGTTGACGCCGCGGCGGTGGTCAACACCTTTGCCTACCAGGCCGGCCTGATCGCCACGCGCGACGGCATTGCCGTGGAGAAGAAGGAGCACAACCCCTACGTGAACGTCATCGCGGTACGCGAGCGCGACAAGGCCGCGCCGTGGGTGGCGCCGCTGATCAAGGCGTACCACTCGGACGAGGTGCGCAAGTTCATCCTGACCAAGTTCCAGGGCTCGGTGATTCCGGCGTTCTGAGCTTCGGATTTGCGATTTCCGATTCCCGATTGTTGTTGTTCCTGCAATTCCCAGGAGGATCCTGATCGTGTCACAGGTGCTATCGCTGCAATCCAGTCCGCCGCATATCGTCTTCGCGCATCTCGGCAAGCGCTATGCGGGCGCGCAGGCCCCGGCACTGGAGGATGTTTCCTTCACCGTGGCGCGCGGCGAGATATTCGGCATCATCGGCCGCAGCGGCGCGGGCAAGTCCACGCTGCTGCGCACCATCAATATGCTGGAGCGCCCGGGCACCGGGCAGGTTCGCGTGGATAACGTGGACGTGGGCGGACTCGATGAAAACGGCCTGGTGGCGTTGCGGCGGCGCATCGGCATGATCTTCCAGCATTTCAATCTGCTCTCGGCCAAGACCGTGTTCGAGAACGTTGCCTTGCCCTTGCGCGTGGCGGGCGTGCCGCGCGCGGAGATTGCGCCGCGCGTGATGGCGCTGCTGGAACTGGTGGGGCTGGCCGGCAAGGCGCAGGTCTATCCGGCCACACTCTCGGGCGGGCAGAAGCAGCGCGTGGGCATTGCGCGCGCGCTGGTGCACCGGCCCGAGATCCTGCTGTGCGATGAAGCCACCTCGGCGCTGGATCCCGAAACCACGGAGTCCATCCTGGCGCTGCTGCGCGACATCAATCGCCAGCTGGGCCTGACCGTGGTGCTGATTACGCACGATATGGCGGTGATCCGCCAGGCTTGCGACCGCGTGCTGGTGCTCGACCACGGCCGCGTGGTCGAACTCGGCAACGTGTGGCAGGTATTTGCCGAGCCGCAAGCCGACGCCACGCTGGCTTTGCTGCGGCCGCTGCGGCTGGAGATGCCGGCCCCGGCCGGTGCGAATTCGAATTCCAATGCGGCGTACGCGGGTGCGCGCGCCGGCCATTCCGAGGTACGCGGCTATGCTGCCCATGGTTGACAAGTACATACGCGCACTGGGCGAGACCCTGCTGATGGTGAGCAGTTCGTGCCTGGTGGTCTTCGTGGCGGGCATGGCGCTGGCGATCGTGCTGACGCTGAGCGCGCCGGGCGGCCTGCGGCCCCGGCCGCGGCTGTACCGCGCGCTGTCCGCGCTGGTCAATACCTTCCGCTCGATCCCCTTCATCATCCTGCTGGTGGCGATGCTGCCGGTGACGCGGCTGATCGTCGGCACCACCATGGGCACCTGGGCGGCGGTGGTGCCGCTGAGCGTGCACCTGATTCCCTTCTTCGCGCGCATCGCGCAGGTGAGCCTGAACGAGATCGATCCGGGCTTGATCGAGGCCGCGCGCGCCATGGGCTGCCGGCGCTGGCATATCGTGCGGCACGTGCTGCTGCCCGAGGCGCTGCCGGGTATTGTCGGCGGCGCCACGGTCAGCGTGATCGCCATGATCGGTTCTTCCGCCATGGCCGGCGCGGTGGGCGCCGGCGGCCTTGGCGACCTTGCCATCCGCTATGGCTACGAGCGCTACGAGACCGCGGTGATGTTCAACGTGATCGTTATCCTGGTGGCGCTGGTGACGCTGGTGCAGTTCGGCGGCGAACGGCTGGCACGGCGTTTCGACCACAAGCGCTGATCCGGCCAGCGCGTTCACCCGTCAGCGTACGGTCGAGGCATCCTGCCCGAACAACACGCGCTTCGACGCTTCATCGACTACCGGTGCGGTATTGATCGTCTTCGCCAGCGCGTAGGCGCGTTCGGTGGCGGGGCGCGCCCGTATGCGCGCAAACCAGTTTGCCAGATGCGGGA
This sequence comes from Cupriavidus sp. 05N39, assembly GCF_056397325.1. NCBI lineage: Bacteria > Pseudomonadati > Pseudomonadota > Betaproteobacteria > Burkholderiales > Burkholderiaceae > Cupriavidus > Cupriavidus sp. 05N39. Next base: position 89,988 of record NZ_JBFTNE010000022.1, on the reverse strand, counting down.
AGTCATCGAGGTTCTGGCGCTGCCGTTCGTGCGGCACCACCCACGGGTAGCAGGCGATATCCGCTATCGAATATTCGGCACCGCAGATGTATGCACGACCGTCTGCCAGGTGCTTGTTCAGCACACCATACAGCCGCGCCGTTTCCTTCACGTAGCGCTCGATGGCGTAGGGCAGTGGCTCGGGCGCGTATTGCACGAAGTGATGGTTCTGGCCTGCCATCGGCCCGAGCCCGCCCATCTGCCAGAACAGCCATTGCAGCGCCATGTTGCGGCCACGCAGGTCCGCCGGGATGAAGCGCCCGGTCTTGTCGGCCAGGTACAGCAGGATCGCGCCCGACTCGAAAGTGGAGACCGGCTCGCCGCCATCATCGGGCGCCTGGTCGACGATGGCCGGGATGCGGTTGTTCGGGGAGATCTTCAGGAAGGCGGGCTCGAACTGTTCGCCGCGGCTGATATTCACCGGGACCACGCGATAGGGCAGGCCAGCCTCTTCGAGGAACATCGTGATCTTGTGGCCGTTGGGGGTGGTCCAGTAGTACAGATCGATCATGTGGATGGTCCTGTTGTGCCGCATGGCAGGCACGGGGAAACGGGAGGCCTGGACGGGCTTGCATGCAGGTGGATTATAGGATCGCCTCCCTTTCCCTGCTGCGGCCGGGACCAGCCGGCGTGGACTACCGCGGTGGCTGCCGGCATGCGCAGCCCGCTTCGCCGGGCGCTACGGCTCAGTTCGTCAGCGGCGGGCACGGCGCCGGATCGCTGCGCAGCGCCGCCAGCACGCGCGGGTCGCGGCTGGCGCGCAGCAGTAGCAATAGGGCCGCCAGCCCGAGGCCGGCCAGGGTAACGGCGGAGGTCGCGGGCATGAGGCCTCTGGCGTCCGTTTGCGCTTATTGACGGTAAGACGGGTCGCTGCGGTCGAGCTGCCGTAGCAGGGCGGCCCAGTGTTTGCGCGTGACCGGTCCGCCAGCATTGTTCACCACCACGTCCGCTACCTTGCGGGCCACCGCATCCGGCGCGATCACCAGCGGCGCGCCACCGGACTGCGCGGCAAGCTGCGCGACGCAGGCACGCTCCAGCATGTGCAGTTCCTGGAAGGCTTGCGCGATGGTAGGCGCGCAAGTCAGCAGGCCGTGGTTGCGCAGGATGAAAATGTCCTTGTCGCCCAGATCCGCCACCAGCCGCGAGCGTTCGTCCAGATCGATGGCGATGCCCTCGTAATCGTGATACGCCACCCGGCCGAAGAAGCGCATGGCGTGCTGCGAGATCATCAGCAGCCCGTCGCGCTGGGCCGAGACGCCGATGCCGGCGGCGGTGTGGGTATGCAGCACGCATCCTACGTCGTGGCGCGCGCCGTGGATGGCGCTGTGGATCACGTAGCCGGCGGGGTTGATGCCAAGGCCGGTGTCGTCGCGCAGGATCCGGCCGTCGATATCGACCTTGACGAGGTTGGACGCAGTGATCTCGTCGAACGTCAGGCCATAGGCATTAATCAGGAAATGTTCGTGCGGACCGGGCACGCGCGCGGAGAAATGGGTGTAGATGTGATCGGTCCAGCGGAACTGCGCCGCCAGCCGGTAGGCCGCCGCCAGCTCCACGCGCACAGCCCATTCATCGGGCGAGACCTCGGTCTGGACAGCGGGGAAGTGCAGGGCGGGAAGGGACTGGCTGGTGTCAAGCCAGGCCAGCTGCGGTTCGGTGACGGCGTTCATGCGGCGCTCCGGCGTATGGGGATGGTGCCGCAACATCATACGGCTGCGGGTCAGGCTTGCCAACGCCGCAATCGGCATATGGAAATGCGCTGGCGGAGCTTGCGCGCGCGGCCGCCGACGCGGCATCCCGTAGAATCCGTTGCAGCGCATGCACAACACATAAAACGAAAAAACAGGAGAGCCCCTTGAAGAAGCCCATTTCCCTGATCGCTGCCGCCGCACTGACGCTGGCCGGCACGCTTGCCCATGCCGCCTACCCCGAGCGGCCCATCAAGCTGATCGTGCCTTTCCCGCCGGGACAGGCCACCGACATCTTCGCGCGCGCGCTGGCCGAGCGCCTGGGCAAGCAGCTTGGCCAGCCGATCGTCGTGGACAACCGCGCCGGTGCCGGCAGCAACCTCGGCATGGAGCTGGCTGCGCACGCCGCGCCCGATGGCTACACGCTGGTCATGGCCGGCAGTGCCATGGCGATCAACCAGACCCTGTACAAGAAGCTGAATTACAACCCGCGCCAGGATTTCCAGCCGATCTCGGGGGTGTTCTCGGTGCCGCTGGTGTTCCTTGCCACGCCGGCTTCGGGCATCGTCTCGCTGCGCGACCTGATCGCCAGGGCCAAGGCCGCACCCGGCAAGTACAGCTACGCCAGCGCCGGCGTGGGCGGTACCCAGCATCTCTCCGCCGAGATGCTCAAGGCCCAGGCCGGCATCTTCATGGTGCACATTCCCTACAAAGGCAGCGGCCCGGCGCAGGCTGACTTCCTTGGCAACCAGATCCCGCTGATGGTGGATTCGGTGACGGCGGCGCTGCCCCTGATCCAGTCAAAGAAGGCCGTGCCGCTGGCGGTGACGGTGGCCAGGCGCACGCCGCAGCTGCCCAATGTGCCCACGGTGCGCGAGGAAGGCGTTGCCGGTTTCGAGGCGCTGGGCTGGGCCATCCTGATGGCGCCCAAGGGCCTGCCGCCCGCGCTGGTGAGCCAGCTCAACGCGGAAACGGTGAAGGCCTTGCAATCGCCGGAGCTGGGAAAGTTCATCACGGACCGCGGCTCGGAACCGATGCCGATGAGCCCGGAGGAAACCGGGAAGTTCCTCGACAGCGAGATTCGCAAGTGGGGCGCGGTGGTGAAGCGTTCCGGGGCGCAGGCAGACTGAGTCGCGCGGGACCAGGAAACGGAATCCTCCGGACTTCCGATTGACGCGCTGCGAAGGGTTCCCTACTCTGGGACAGTGTCCGGCGTTCAGGAGAAGAAGGATGAGAAAAAATGCCTACCCCAAGGCGATCACCGCGCTGCTCCTGGTCGACCCGTACAACGACTTCCTGTCGGACGAAGGCAAGCTCAACCGACCCGCCCGGGCCGTGGCCGATGCCACCGGCACGGTCGGGAATATGCGCCGGGTGCTAGCCGCCGTGCGGGCGGCGGGCATCACGGTCTTCTACGTGCCGCATCACCGCGCCACGCCGGATGATTTTGCCGGATGGAAGCACCTGTCGCCCTACATGGCCGGCGCGCATCGCGTGCAGCCTTTCGCGGCAGGGTCCTGGGGTGGCGAATGGCATCCCGATTTCATGCCGCAACCGCAAGACGTCATGGCCACCGAACATTTCGGGTCCAGCGGCTTTGCCAACACCGACCTTGACCATCAGCTCCGGCGGCGTGGCATGGAGCATCTGATCGTGATCGGCATGCTGGCGAACACCTGCATCGAGACCACCGCGAAATTCGGCGCCGAGCTTGGCTACCACATCACGCTGGTAAAGGACGCGACCGCGGCGTTTTCCCCGGAAGCCATGCATGCCGCCCACGAGATCAACGGCCCGACGTATGCCCACGTGATCCTGACGACGGACGAACTGCTGCCGCAACTGCAGGCAGCGGGCTAAAAGCGCGATGCAGCGGGGGTGCTCCGGCGCAGCTATGCGACGGCGTCTCTMGCCATCCTGCGACGGCAATGCGCCATGGCCCGGACGATGTGCTCCCGGACCATGTAGATGCTGAGGCAATCGGCGACTTCAGCACGCGTCACGCCTTCCACCTTGCGTATGCCCGTGGCGTGCTACAGCGCACGCACAGGAATGCACAGCTCGCAGGTCAGCACCCCCGTGCGCCGGTCCAGCGCGGACACTGCCGAGAACCGCTCGAAGCACGGGCGCTCGTCGCATTGCATGCCGCTCGACGGCAGCCATTCCCGGGTCAGCCACATCCACGCCTCGCCGATGGTGGCAGGGGCGCCGCTGAATGGCGCCACGGCGTAGCGTCCGCCCGGCAGGACGGCGATGCTGGCCTGGCCGCCGGGCTGGAACGCTTCCGGTACCGCCACGCAGGCGTCGTAGCGGCACTTGTCCGGCGGCGTAATGCCCGGGGCGTCGTGGCCGATGCCATAACACGTCTGCTCACCCAGGCCGTTGGCATGCATCCATGGCGCGACGGCTTCGCGCCAGAACGTGCCGATCGCCGGGCCGTAGGGACCGATGTGGCGCTGGTAGGCGACACGTACCTCGGGTAGATCGATGATGCGGACTTCCATATTGCGCTCTCCATGTGCTTGGTGGGAGCCGCCATGGTCGGTGAATGCACGGCCGTCCACCTGACTGGCATTGCGCAGGACCTGATCCGGATTGCTATCCGGATTGCCATGGCGGTTGGCATGGCGCTCGCGTGCCGCCGCCATTTGCTCGGCCCGGTGTTGCGCCGCGCCAGCGCGCCAGGCCGACGGCGTGCAGCCAAACCTGAGCTTGAAGGCGCGCGCAAATGCCTCGCCTGACCCGAATCCCGTGGCCAGTGCGATTTCCAGCACCGAGGCCTCCGGTTTGCAGGACAAGTGAAATGCCGCGGATTCGAGCCGGCGCCGGCGCGCGTAGTCGCCCAGCGTCTCACCCATCCATGCCGCGAACACGCGATGAAAATGGAATCGGGAAAAATTCGCCACATCCGCCAGTTGCGCCAGGTCGAGCGCCGTGTCCAGATGCTGGTCGATATAGTCGAGCACGCGGTTCATGCGCCGCGCGTACTCTGCGCGATGGATGCGCGGCAGCGGTGGGTCGGACGGGTCGGTAGATGCCATGGCTGCGGATTATGGCATGGTGGCGATGCGCACAAACCGTCGCGGGCATGGGAAACGCCCCGCGCGAGGCGGGGCGTTTCAACCTTTCAGCCTTTCAGCCGATCGACCCTTCAGCCAGCCACGCGCGCTGTCGCACGCGAGCCAGCGCGGGCTGTCATGCCGGGTCAGGCGAGCGCGGGGTAGTCGATATAGCCTTCGGCGCCCGGATGGTAGTAGGTCGCTGGCTGCGGCGCGTTCAGCGGCGCGTCGATCTGCAGGCGGCGCGGAAGGTCGGGGTTGGCGATGAACAACTGGCCAAAGGCCACGGCATCGGCTTCGCCGGCTTGCAGCACATGCTCGGCCGTTTCCTTGGTCATCTGTTCGTTGGCGATATAGACGCCGCCGAAGGCCTTCTTCAGCGCGGGGCCGAGGCGGTTGTCGCCGAGCGCTTCACGCGAGCAGATAAAGGCGATGCCGCGCTTGCCGAGGTCGCGGGCCACATAGCCGAAGGTGGCGCCCAGGTCCGAGTCGCCCATGTCGTGGGCATCGGCGCGCGGCGCCAGGTGCACGCCCACGCGCGATGCGCCCCATACGTCGATGCAGGCGTCGGTCACTTCCAGCAGCAGGCGGGCGCGGTTCTCGATCGGGCCGCCGTAAGCGTCGGTGCGCTTGTTGGTGCTGTCCTGCAGGAACTGGTCGAGCAGGTAGCCGTTGGCGCCGTGCACTTCCACGCCGTCGAAGCCGGCGGCCTTGGCATTTTGCGCGCCGTGGCGGTAGGCCGCGACGATGCCCGGGATCTCATCGGTTTCCAGCGCGCGCGGCGTGACATACGGGCGCTTGGGGCGCACCAGGCTGACATTGCCCGCGGCCGCGATGGCGCTGGGCGCCACCGGCAGCTCGCCGTCGAGGAAGACGGGGTCGGAAATGCGGCCCACGTGCCATAGCTGCAGGAAGATGCGGCCGCCGGCGGCGTGCACGGCATCGGTCACTACCTTCCAGCCGGCCACTTGTTCGTCGGACCAGATGCCCGGGGTGTCGGCGTAGCCCACGCCTTGCGGGGTGACGGAAGTGGCTTCGCTGAGGATCAGGCCCGCCGAAGCGCGCTGCACGTAGTACTCGGCCATCAGGGCATTGGGCACGCGGCCGCCGCCCACCGCGCGCGAACGCGTCAGGGGCGCCATGATGACGCGGTTGGGAAGATCGAGGTCGCCGATACGGATCGGATCAAAGAGTGTAGGCATGGCTATTGGTCTTGGTACCGAAAAGGGTGGAGGAGGATGACGCACCATGGACTTGGTGCGGCTTCGGGCGCTTGCGCGCCGCCAGGTTTCACAGATCGCTATGCATGTGATCCAGAAAAGCCTGGATGGTCACTTCGTTGCGCTTGAAAAAAATCCATTGGCCAACCCGCTTGGACGTCACCAGGTCGGCGCGCTGCAGCGTGGCGAGATGCGCCGACACGGTGGACTGCGACAAGCCCGTGCGCGCGTCGATCAGGCCCGCGCAGACGCCCAGCTCAAGCGGGTAGTCCTGTATGGCGAAGTTCTCCTGCGGCGATTTCAGCCAGGCCAGGATATTGCGCCGCACCGGGTTTGCCAGCGCTTTGTGGATGGCGTCGATGTCGATCGGGTTTGAGTCGGAACTCGCGTCGGGGGTGGCTTCAGGGTTCACTGCTGTCACGGAAGGGATATTTGTTTCGCAGGCTGGCGAAACAAATATCTGCTTCTCACAAAATTAATATCGTGACTATACGATATGTGTCGGGACTTTGCCGGAGGGGCGAAAACATCACCAATTGGCCCCATTCCGGGAAAGGTTTTAGCGAAACCCAATCTGGTTGCTTTAAGAAACCATGAAGGTTAGACTTCACTTGGTTTTTTTACAAAACCAGATGGAGCCCGTCATGACTTTTAACCCAGGAAGCGCAGCCGCATTGCGTGCGGCAGCGCCTTCGATGCCTTCTTCGCTGGTCTGGCTGTTCGCGCTGGCTTGCGGCCTCAGCGTGGCCAACGTCTACTACGCGCAGCCCTTGCTCGATGCCATGGCGCATGAATTCGGCTTCGGCACCGGCGCGGCAGGCATCGTGGTCACAGCCACGCAGGCGGGCTGCGCGCTGGCGCTGCTGTTGCTGGTGCCCGTGGGTGACCTGGTCGACCGGCGCCGCCTGATACTGCTGCAATTGTTGTTGCTGGCGATGGCGTTGGCCCTGGTGGCCCTGGCTTCCTCGCGCGTTGCCTTGCTGGCCGGCATGCTCGCCGTGGGCTTGCTGGGCACGGCCATGACGCAAGGCCTGATCGCGTTCGCCGCCACGCTGGCCGCGCCCGCCGAACGCGGCCGCGTGGTAGGCGCGGCGCAGGGCGGCGTGGTGATCGGGTTGCTGCTGGCGCGGGCCCTGGCGGGCGTGCTGGCTGACCTGGCCGGCTGGCGTGCCGTGTATGTGGTCTCGGGCGTGCTGGCGCTGCTGATGATCGCCGTGCTGGCGCGCCGCCTGCCGCATCGGCACGGCGCGCCGTTGCGCATGAGTTATGCGCGCCTGCTGGGCTCGATGTTCACGCTGCTGGCGCACGAGCGCACGCTGCAGATCCGCGGGGTACTCGCCATGCTGATGTTCGCCGCCTTCAGCGTGTTCTGGACCGCGCTGGTGTTTCCGCTGAGCGCGCCGCCGTATTCGATGTCGCATACGGCCATCGGCGCCTTCGGGCTGGTGGGGGCGGCGGGCGCGCTGGCGGCGGCGCGTGCCGGCCACCTAGCGGATCGCGGGCTGGGCCAGGCGACGACCGGCGCTGCGCTGGTGTTGCTACTGGCCTGCTGGCTGCCGCTGGGTTTCGCGCAGCAATCGCTGTGGCTGCTGGTGGCCGGCGTCATTGTGCTGGACCTTGCCGGGCAGGCCATCCATGTCACCAACCAGAGCCTGGTGTTTCGCGTACAGCCGGAAGCGCACAGCCGGCTGGTGGGCTGTTACATGTTGTTCTATGCGCTAGGCAGCGGCGCCGGCTCGATCGCCTCGACCCACGTCTATGCGCGCGCCGGATGGTCCGGCGTGTGTGTGCTGGGCGCCGCCATCAGCGCCGCTGCGCTGGTGTTCTGGGCCCTGACCTTGCGCGCGATGCCCCGGCCGCTTGAATAGCAATCCCCCCGTTTGCGTGGTAATCCGGCAGGAACTTTCATTTTGCTTGCGGATCCAGTATGGAAATCGGGCTGATCACGTCAACCAAAACCCGCCCGCTCGCGTAAGAGCGGTGTCACCTACAGGTGTTCGAGATCAGGCAGGCTATCCATGACCTTCAGCTTTTCACGTGTGATGCCGGTGTTGCTGCTGGCTGCTGCCGCCGGCCTGCTGGGCGCGTGCGCGCAGGGCGGCGGCGCGCCGGACAGCGGCAGCGCCGCGGCGACCCTGAAACCGGCCGACCTGCACTGGCTCAACACCGTCACCTTCGGCGCCAACCAGGCCAGCATGGAACGGCTGCGCAAGCTGGGCCGCGAACGTTATCTCGATGAACAGCTCAAGGCGCCCGCCACCGATGCCGGCGAACTCGCCGCCACCATCGGCGCGCTGAGCATTGCACAGCAAAGCGGCGAGCAAAGGCTGCGCAGCGTGCGCGCCGAGCAGCAGCGCATCAATACGCTCACGGACGATGACGAAAAGCAAAAGGCGCGCGATGCGCTGAACCGCGGCGGCAACGAGGTGCTGCTCGATACCAGCCGGCGCCATCTGCTGCGCGCGCTTTACTCCACAGCGCAGTTGCGCGAGCAGATGACATGGTTCTGGATGAATCACTTCAGCGTGTACTCCGGCAAAGGCTCGATACGCTGGGTGCTGGCCGACTACGAAGACAAGGCAATACGCCCGCGTGCGCTGGGCAAGTTCCGCGACCTGCTGATGGCCACGGTGACCGCGCCGGCCATGCTGGAGTACCTGGACAACGCGCAGAGCGCGGTCGACCGCATCAACGAGAACTACGCGCGCGAGCTGATGGAATTGCATACGCTGGGCGTGTCCGGCGGCGCAAGCGGTTCGCGCTATTCGCAGCAGGACGTGCAGGAACTGGCCCGTGTGCTGACCGGACTGGGCATCAATGCCAGCGGCCAGCCGCCGAAGCTGCCGCCGCAAAAGCAGGCGCTCTACCGCGCCGATGGCGTATTCGAGTTCAATCCGGGCCGGCATGATTCCGGGCCCAAGACGCTGCTCGGCCATCGTATCGAGCCGACCGGGTTCCACGAGGTGGAGCAAGCCGTGGACATTCTCAGCCGCGAGCCCGCCACGGCGCGTTTTATCTCCTACAAGCTCGCCGCGCATTTCGTTGGTGATGCGCCGCCGCCATCGCTGGTCAACCGCATGGCGGCCACGTTCGTGCAGAGCGACGGCGATATCGCGGCGGTGCTGCGCACGCTGTTCCTGTCGCCGGAGCTGAACGCAACGCTGGCCTCGGGCAACCGCAAGTTCAAGGATCCGATGCAGTTCGTGGCCTCGTCGCTGCGGCTGGCCTACGACGGCCGCATGGTGGCCAACCTGCGCCCGGCCATCGCCTGGCTCAACCAGCTGGGCGAGCCGCTTTATGGCCGCATCACGCCGGACGGTTTCCCCGCCGCGGAAAGCGCGTGGGCCAGCTCGGGGCAGATGGTCAAGCGCTTCGAGATTGCCCGCGCGATCGGTTCCGGGCAGGCTGGCCTTTTCTCCAAGGATGATGGCAAGCCGGCCGAGCGCACCGGGTTTCCGCAACTCGGCAACCGCGTGTTTTTCGACAGCATCGAACCCACCCTCGGGCCCGCCACGCGCACCGCGATGACGCAGGCAGCTTCGCAGGCGGAGTGGAACACCATCCTGCTTTCCTCGCCCGAGTGGATGCAGGAATGAGAGGCCCTGCCCTGGATCAAGGAGCGACCCATGCAACGACGTGAATGGCTAAAGGGCGCCGGGCTGGCGGGACTGGCTGCGCTGGCACCCGGCATTGCCTCGCGCGCCTACGCGCTGCCGCAGCAGGCCGATGCGCGTTTCCTGCTGGTGTTCCTGCGCGGCGGCTACGATGCCACCAATGTGCTGGTGCCGGCAGGCAGTGATTTCTACTACGCGTCGCGTCCGAATATCGCCATCGCCAGGCCGGCTGCGCAGGGCGCCCCGGCCGATCCGCGCGCCGCGCTGTCGCTGGCGGCGGCCTTCGATGGCGGCGCGGACCGGGGCATCGACACGTGGGCGCTGCATCCCGCGCTCAAGGACAGCCTGCTGCCCTTGTGGCAGAAGCAGCAGCTTGCCTTTGTGCCCTTTGCCGGCACGGCGGACTCCTCGCGCAGCCACTTCGAGACGCAGGACAGTATCGAGGCGGGTTTGCCGCTGGCTGCGAACGGAAAGGGCAACGGCCGCGCCGATCCCTCGCTGCGCGGCACCGGCTTTCTCAACCGGCTCGCCGAGTCCATGGGCGGACGCGCCGCGCCGGTAGCCTTTACCGACGGCCTGCCGATGGTGCTCAGCGGTGCGCTCAGTGTGCCCAATGTCTCGCTCAAAGGCACCGGGCGCACGCCCTTCGACGAACGCCAGACACGCGTGCTGGCGCAGATGTACCGCGGCACGCGTTTCGAGTCGCTGATCAACGAGGGCTTCGAGCTGCGGCAGACCGTGGCGCAGGAGGCCGAGGCCATGCAACGCCGCAACAGCATGATGGCCGCGAACCTGCCCGCGCAGCCCGAGCCCGACATGGCCAGCCGCATGCAGGAAATGCAGGCGGCCAACCGGCGCGCGCTCAGCGCCAAGGGTTTCGAACTGGAAGCGCGGCGCATGGCCAGCCTGATGCGCGAGCGCTTCAACCTGGGCTTTATCGACGTGGGCGGCTGGGATACGCATGTGAACCAGGGCGGTGCGCAGGGGCAACTGGCCAACCTGCTGGACAACCTGGGGCGCGGCGTCGCCGGCTTTGCCGATGAGATCGGCCCGGTGTGGAGCAAGACCACGGTGGTGGTGGTTTCCGAGTTCGGCCGCACCTTCCGCGAGAACGGCACGCGCGGCACCGACCATGGCCACGGCACCGTGTACTGGGTGGCCGGCGGCGCGGTGCGCGGCGGGCGCATAGCCGGCGAGCAGGTGGCGGTAGAGCAGCGCACGCTGAACCAGAATCGCGACTGGCCCGTGCTCAACGAATACCGCGCCATGCTGGGCGGCCTGTTCAGGCGCCTCTACGGGCTGGACGATGCGCGCCTGGCGCATGTGTTTCCCGATACCCGCGCGGTGGATATCGGGCTGCTCTAGCCGCTTCATCCCCTGGCCGGCAGCACCGGCCGCCCGATCTTGCCCGCGATGCGGCCGGTCACGATCCAGTAGCTTCCAGCGCTGCCTGCAGCCTCTCCATTTCCGCCATCATCTCCGCCGTGAACTCCGGTCCTTCCCATGCCCGATAATCCTGCCGCGCATAGGCCAGCGCATTCTTGTAATACAAAAACGCATTGAGCCGGTTGCGCACATAGTTGTTCTGCGTGCGCGTGACCTTGCCGGGGCTGCCCATCACGATGGAATTGGGCGGAATCACGGTGCCCTCCTTGAGGAAAGCATGTCCGGCGACGATGCAGTTATCGCCGATTACGCAGCCATCCATGATGGTGGCGTTGATGCCGATCAGGCAGTTGTCGCCGATCGTGCATCCGTGGATCGTGCAGTGATGCGTGATGGAGCAATGGCTGCCGATGATGGTTGGCGAGCGGTCGCCGATATGCAGCATCGCGAAGTCCTGGATATTGGTGTAGGCGCCGATCACGATTTCCCTGCTCTCGGCGCGCGCGGCGACATGGATCCAGATTGATGCGCCCTCGTGGATGGTGATCTTGCCATAGAGGTAGGCCGATTCGTGCACGTAGGCGGTGGGATGCAAGCGCACATCGGGTCCGATGACTGCCATGACTGTCTCCTTGAATTATTCTTTTGAATGCGGAGATTGTACGTGGATGCGCTCACGCGCTTTCGCGCGGCACGCTGCGAAAGCCCAGGCTCCCCTGGCGCAAAAAGCAGGGAAACCGGGCCGAAGCGCCCGCGTTTGGCCGCACTTTCACCTGGCCGCGGCTGGTCCTATGCTATGCAGACGCAGCCGTTACCGCGGAGTCCGCCGTGCCCGTCCATCGTTCGTTTGTTTCCGTGCGGATCGCCATGATTGCGCTCGCCGCCGCCGCCATGCTGGCCTGGCCCGCGCGCGGCGGCGATAACGACAAGGAAAACCGTGGCCGCGATCCCTTCTTCCAGATCTCTTCGCGCATCGCCGGTTGCCCGGAGCCGCTCGGGCCCCGCGTGGACGAGGCGCAATGGCGGCGCGATGCCCATCACCGGATCGAAGATGGCAACCACTGCTATGTGGAAGGCCGCTGCCGCCTCGCCAATTCCTACCAGTACGAGAAGGAGATCGTGGAAAGCACGCGCCGCCGCCTGCAGTCGCTGTCGCTCGCCATGCCGGGCTGGCAGGATTCCACGCTGTGGCTCACAGTGCGGGGGCGCTGGCTGCTGGTGCAGGGCTGCGTGGGACGTGGCTTCGCGCATCAGCCGTTCATGGCGGCGCTGCGCGAGGTGGCGGATGTGGAGATCGTGATAGACCAGACCACCGACGATCCTGCGCGCGGGGTGCCTTACCCCTTGTTCGGTGACCGCCAGGGCGTGGCGGCGCCGGCCCGGCCGCAATCCGCTGGCGGGCAGAAGTAAGCACTTTCTTGCCGTGCATGGATGCTTCCGTTCCGGTGTCTGTCCCGGTTGTGGGCCGCGATGCCAAGTGCTACCTTCGGGGCATGCTGGTGGCCCGGCCGGGCCGAAATCCCTCTATCCAGGGGGATCGCCAGCGCGAGGTTTCTGGCTTGGGACAAGACATGACCGCTCACCCTTACGGGCCGACGCGCGCCTTCCGAAGACTGGGCGCGGTGTTATTTCCACTGCTGTTATGCGGGCTTCCCGATGAAGGGATGGCTCAGCAAGGGCAAACCGGCAGCGCAGCGCCCGAGGGCATCCCCGGCACCATCTGCGACGCGCCCTGGTTCCAGTCGGGGGCGCGCGCGCAGATGGAGGCCAGTGGCGACATGCCGATGTCGATCACCATGACCATCCGGCATCCTTCGATCACGGAGAAGGGCTGCAGCGCATGGCTGTCGATCCATTCCAAGTCGGCGCTGGCGGCCATGATGGGCCCGCCGGTGGTCATGGACCAGGTGCACAGGATGAGCTTTGACCGGGGCGCTACGCCCGGCGCGGTGGCCACGGTGAGCAGCCAGCGCGCCACCATCAATGCGCAGGCGCGCTATACGCGCCTGTTCGGGCAGGCCTCGTTCCAGGGCAAGGGCGTGCTGAGCTATGCGGGCCTGGCCATCAGGGAGGGCGTCGTGCTGCCTGGCGAGACCCTCAGTTCCAGCCTGGACCTGGAGATACATAGCCTGGCAACGGACGAGATGGTCACCACCATTCGGGCCCCCTCGGCCTCGGTCTCCATCGGCGAGCGCCGGGTCGGCCGCGCGCAATCCATCGAGACCGCGATGGGACGCCGCGAATGCATGCCCATCACCTATGAGAAGCGATCCTCGCTGGGGCCATTGATGATGGGAGACGACCTCATCCAGACCGAGCCGACGATCATGAACGTCACCGACTGGTACTGTCCGACCGAGGCGTTCGTGCTGCGTACGGAAGTGCGCCAGAAGGGGAAGGTCGAGCGGATCGATACGACGGCGATTGGCCTGGATGAGGATGCGCCGTGATCCGGGAAGCAAGACGCTAACGAGAGGAGTGCCCTGGTATGAATGAAGATAAGGCACTGCTGCCAGTGCTGCAGCAGCTTGAAACCGAACTACACCAGCCTGCCGCCGGCGGCGACAGGGATCGGCTGGACGTGCTGCTGCATGACAGTTTCCTGGAGATTGGCCGGTCCGGGGGCATTCACACCAAGGCCGAGACGCTCAGCGAACTGCCCCCCGAGGCCGCATCCGGCACGATATGGGCGCAGGACTTCTCGCTGCGGCAGCTCGCGCCAGACGTTGCCATGCTGAACTACCGGTCGGCGTGCCGGCGGCCGGACGGCCGGCTGGAACGGCATACCCTTCGCACTTCGATCTGGAAGCTTACCGACAAGGGCTGGCAGATGTTCTTTCACCAGGGCACGCCGACGGACCCTTTCTCTACCTGATGAGCTTCAATCCGGCTGACCTGGCCGTTTTCACGTCAAACGTGGCCGTGTATTCACATTGCGCGTCGTGGCAGGCGCGTTCTATCAAGCAGTCCGCGAAGTCGGCTGCCGAGGAGGCAAACACCCTTAGGGCTTTCCAAACTGTCTCTGACGCTTCAACGGCGAGTTCTTTCGTCCGCAGCAGCGTCTCGATAACCCGAACGATATCTTCGCGTTGCGCGTCATAGCATTTGCTCAACACCCAGACGACCTCGACCAGTACCACTTGCGTCACGTAGCCTTGCCGCTCGGTCGATAGCGACTCGATCAGGGCATTGGCTTTGGGTGACTGCACGGCATCGTCTTGCGCAAGGTAACGAACAAGTACATTGGTATCGAGGCCAATCATCGCGCCGAGGCGCCTTGCCCGGCGATGGCAGCGTTCATATCCTCCACCGAGACCGGCCGTTTCGGACTGCCAATGATGCCTTTCAGCGCCGTTACCGATTGAATGGCTGGAACGACCTCATAACGACCGGATTGCTCATTCATGATGAATTCGATCCGGTCACCTGAACCTACGCCTAACGCATTGCGCACGTCGACAGGGATGGTGACCTGCCCTTTCGAAGTGATTGTTGCTGACGTCATTGTGAGCTCTCCTGCGGAACCTGATTCCTTACTTTAGTGTAAGGATATGGAAATCTCAAGGGAATGGCAGCGGCAGCCCCTATCGACGCCCAGAAAAATAGCTTGCAATTTAATCGTGCGCGATATAAATTTCAGCCCATGGACACGAAACGCACCTCCCGGACCAAGCAAGCTGCACCTGACGCCACGCTCAGTGCCGCGTCGGCGCAGCTGCTGGACCAGCAGTTCTGCTTTTCCGTGTACGCCACGTCGCTTGCGCTGAACAAGCTGTACCGCAAGCTGCTGGCGCCGCTGGGCCTGACCTATCCGCAATACCTGGTGATGTTGGTGCTGTGGGAGGCCGATGGCCTGACCGTTTCGGAAATCGGCGCGCGGCTGCACCTGGATTCGGCCACGCTGACGCCGTTGCTCAAGCGGATGGAAGCCCAGCAACTGGTGCGGCGCGAGCGCGCCGCCGCGGATGAGCGCCAGGTCATCGTCTCGCTGACCGCCGAAGGTCGTGCGCTCAAGGAACCGGCCGAGGCCGTGCCCCGCGCGGTGCTGTGCGCTTCGGCGTGCAGCGTGGAGCAGGTCGTGGCGGTGAAGGCGGAACTGGACAAGTTGCGCGAACGGTTCGCCGAAGCAGGCGGCTGATCAGGATCGCGGTGCCAGGGCGATGCGAGCCACTGGCGCCAGGCGGGCCAGGCAGGAGGGCGGCCCGTTTTTATTGTAATTTATATAGCGTACTATTTAATAGTTAGCTATTTAATATGGAAGGCTCCCGGGCTTTCTCGAACCGCAGGCTCGACGAGCCGGCTTTATCACTTATCAGGAGTGCCATCATGTCGATCGAAAAAGTCCTCTACCGCGCTACCGCCACCGCAACCGGAGGCCGTGACGGCCGCGCGGTATCGTCTGACAACGTGCTGGACGTCAAGCTGGCCACGCCGCGCGAACTTGGCGGCGCGGGCGGCGCGGGCACCAACCCGGAACAACTGTTCGCCGCCGGCTATTCGGCCTGTTTCCTCGGCGCGCTGAAGTTCGTCGCGGCCCGCGACAAGGTGGCGCTGCCTGCCGATACCGCCATCACCGGGCAGGTTGGCATCGGTGCCATTCCCACGGGCTTTGGCATCGAGGTGGACCTGAACATCGCGCTGCCGGGGCTGGACCGTGCCGTCGCGCAGTCGCTGGTGGACAAGGCACACATCGTCTGCCCGTACTCGAATGCCACGCGCGGCAATATCGACGTACGTCTCAACCTGATCTGAGCGCGGATCCGGATTCCAGGCAGTTGGCGCGGATTCGCGCGCCAACTGCCTGGGAACCGGCCCTGCGCAATGCGCCGGCGTGCGCTTCCCTTGCGCATGGGCCGGACCGCCCGGCCGTGCGGAATCGTCGCTGGCATCACCATCACTCATGAAAAAAGCGACTTGATTTGTGTTGTATATATCATTTTTAGAATGATTGCGGCGTAGCTACACTTTTCCTACCTCCCCAACAAACAAGGGCAGGCACAAGGAAAACATAATGACCAAGAAGCAAACGCTTGCCGCCGCGCTGGCACTCTCCATCCTCGGCATCTCGTCAGCCTGGGGTGCCACGGCGCCCACGCAAGCGCCACTACCGGTTGCAATGGCCGACCGGATCGCCGCCCTGTTCGGCAGCCCCGCGGACGTGAGCACGACGACCCGCACCGTGACGCTGACGCCGGGCATGAACTACGTGAACGTGGCATCCGGGGAATCGGTGGCCTTCCGCGCCGGCAACACGACCGTCGGCTGGACCTTCCTGGAGGCGATCGGGGGAACGTCGGTCGATATGAAGACCATTTTCCCGAATGTGGCACAGGCCGGCGGTATCCGCGTGTACATCGCGCCGAGCAAGCTCTTCACCGGAGGCTGACGCCCCACCCCGAAGGCGCCAAAAAATGGCCGGCATCGCTGCCGGCCTAACGTCCTCCGACTCAGTGAACAAGCCAAGGTCGATATGATCGTTCGCTGGCGTGGCCCGCAAGCCCGCCAGCTTGTGCCGCGATGGAGGTCAGAAGCGGTGGCGCACGCCGGCCATGACGCCGGTCTGATTCTGGCCCGCCAGCGTATTCATCGCGTTGGTGACGCCGTAGGTGGCCTGCCCCTTGTTGTTCACGTAGCCGAGCAGCAGGTAGGCGTCGGTGCGCTTGGACAAGGCATAGTCCGCATTCAGCACGAACATCCACGAATCGTTGCTGTCCTTGCGGGCATCGGTGTAGTAAGCCGCACCGGTCAGGCTGAAGGCGGGCGTGATCTTGTACAGCGCGCCAAGCCAGTACAGGTTGTCCTGGCGCACCGAGGTCGCACTGGTGAGTTCGTCGCGCAGCCAGCGGTAGCCGGCGAACACCTTCGCATCGCCGAAGGCATAAGACCCGCCGATGGCGGCGCGCTTGGCCGCGGCGCCGGACGTGGCAACGGTGCTGCCCTGATACTGGTCATAGGCGACACCCACCGAGACCGGGCCGGTGGCGTACGCCACGCCACCGCCGAAATTCTTGCCGACCCGGAAGCTGCCCGGTACTTCGCCGCCGTTGGCGACGTTGCTATCGCGGCCGAAGCTGTAGAAGCCGGTTGCGATCAGGCCGCCGAACTTGCCAGTGTACTTGACGGCGTTGTCTGCGCGGCCGTTGAAGCCCTGGGTATCGACCGAGTTGAGCGAGTAGCTGCTGCCGACCGCCATCGGGTCATAGGCACCGAACAGGTCATACAAGGCATTTTGCTGGCGGCCCAGCGTGATGGCGCCAAGGTCGTTCTGCAGGCCGACATAAGCCTGGCGGCCGAACAGGCGGTTGCCCTGGCCGGACTTGCCCGTGTCGATGTCGAAGCCGCTTTCCAGTACAAAGATGCCCTTCAGGTTGTTGCCGAGATCTTCCACGCCGCGAATACCCCAGCGCGAACCGGAAAGGCCGCCGGATGTCACCCCATACAGTGCGCCGCCCCCGTTGGGGCCCTGCACATGGCTTTGGTAGCTGATGCCGGCATCGGCAATGCCGTAGAGCGTCACGCTGGAGGCAGTCTGGGCGGAGGCGATACCGGAGGCGGAGCATGCCGCGGCTGCGGCGGTCAGTGCGAGGAGCGTTTTTTTCACTATCAATCTCGGTTTTCTTGTCTGGGCGAATAAGGGTCCCTGCTGCCGGGGAGGTCATGGTCGCGATGCGAGCCGGGGACCATCCACCAATGCGGCACCGAGAGTTTGCGTCGGTAGTGTGACAACGATATGTAAACAGTTATGAAAAAATGAAGGTAACTGTTTCTTAATAAGAAATGAACGAGTTTGCGTATGGGCGCCATCCATGACATGCGCCGGGCACCTGCGCTGCCACCCGCGCGGCTGGTGCGGTTGGTCGCGGACGGGCGCCGGATGTCGGGCGCTGACGGAGCGACCGGACGCGCGCAGCCGATTTCCGTTTCTTCCCAAACCGGTAGGGATAGAATCAAGTGCTTTTTTCGACTGGAGAAAGCGCAATGAACCCTGGTGACATCGCCCGGCTCCGGGAAGGCAACGCAGAGAACCCGGCCGCTTCAGCCGCGCAGGTAATGACTTGTATCGCGATGCCTCGAACGAGCACGCTGGACGTGGTCGGGCAGGTCACACCGGGCGGCAGCGCCACGGTGCAAACACTGCCGCTTGGCTTGCGCGATCCGCCCGACGTCCGTTCGCCCTCCCATGTGGCGCTGCCGTTCCCGCCGGGCGACGGCCTCTACGGCGCGCAGCCCGACGCGGGCGATTACTACGGGGTCCAGCTCGGCGCGATGGCCGCGCGCGGCGAACGGGCGGCGCTGATCGTCAGCCTGGATGCGCCGATCGGCATGTCGTCCAATCCCTTCTTCCCGCATCTATTGCAGCGCGTGGATGAAGGCATCGCAAGTCCCGCCGCCGCGCCCAAATGACCAGCCCGCTATCCACGCACCTTCCTCCTGTGCTGCGGCGCGTGCTGCGCCCGCTGCTGGATCCGGCCCGCCGCTATCGCTACGCCCGGCAGATTCACGCTGCCAGGGTGGCGCTCGGGCTGCTGACGTCCATCGCGCTGACCACGGGGATCCACCTGCCTCACGGCGAATGGGCATCCATTACGCTGCTGGTCGTCATCGGCGGCTTGCAGCACCATGGCAACATCCGCAAGAAGGCCGCCGAGCGCGCGCTCGGCACGCTGATCGGGGCGGGGGCGGGGCTGTTGATCATCCTGCAGCAATCGTATTTCCACGCGCCCCTGCTCAGCTACGTGCTGATCGTGATCGCCTGTGCCATCTGTGCGTACCAGGCAATCGGCAAGGGCGGTTATATCGCGCTGCTCTCCGCCATTACCATCTTCATCGTCGCGGGCCACGGCGAGAACGCCGTCGCCGACGGGTTGTGGCGCGCGGCCAATGTGTTGATCGGCATCGCAATCGCGCTGCTGTTTTCCTTCGCCTTGCCCCTGCACGCCACGTACTCGTGGCGCTACAAGCTGGCCGAGGCACTGCGCAGCTGCGCGAGGATGCACACAGCCATCGCCACGGATGCAGCCCTCGACAAGGCCGAACTGCAGCGCGCCATGGTCCTGCAAGGCGGCCTGCTGGTGCAGCTGCGATCCCTGATGCCATCCGTGGCCAAGGAGATCAACGTGTCGATGGAACAGCTCGAGGCAATCCAGCACGGCATGCGGGTCAGCATCAGTCTGCTGGAAGTGCTGGCCGCCACCCGTCCGTGCTTCGACGACGAATCCAGGGCTGTCATCCAGGACTGCCTCGGCGAAGAAACGCGCCGCATCAGCGCCATGCTGATCGGCATGGCGCGCGCCCTGACGCACGGTGTCGTCGCGCGCCTGGAGCCGCGCGGCGATTCGCCACTCGAACGCATGACGGAAGCCATACCCGCGCAATGGGCCGGCTATGTATCGTTGACGCTGAGACTATCCGGCGAGTTCGATGCGTTGCGGCAGCGGCTGTCGGAGATTGCGCAGCGGTGGAATATCTGAAGCCGGTTTCTTTCGCATACACTGTGCGCTCGAACGGCGGGCGCGCGTGCGCATTTCGCGCCGCTGTTCATCCTGCTCCCGGCGCTGTCGACGGCAGGAATACCGTGCAAATTTCGCTCGCTCTGGAGAGAACGCATGAAAGCCTGGATCGCAATGGCCGTTGGCGCGCTTGGATGCGCAATGGCGTTCCTGGCAGGCCCGGCGTGCGCCGCGGACACGGCGACGCTGACCATTGCCGCCGGTACGCAACAGCGCAACTGGACGCGGGAGGCGCTGCTGAATGACCGCCGCCTGACCGACGTAACGGTGGACGACGACAACCTGAAGCACCGGCTGACGTTCAAGGCTATCCCCCTGGCGGCGCTGCTGCGCGGCATGCCGGTGACGGCCGATGCAAGCGCGACGACCGCAGCCAGCGATGGCTATATTTCCCACCTGCCGATGCGCCTGCTGCTGGCCGATAGCGTTGACGGGCCGCGCGCCTGGCTGGCGGTGGAAAATCCTGACTCGCCATGGCCGACGCTCAAGGGCCAGGACATCGGGCCGTTCCGCCTGATCTGGACAGTGCCGGCGGGCCGCGCCACCTCCGTGATCAATGAGAGTCTCTGGACGTACAGCATCGTGCGCATCGACATTACCGCTTTGCCTGCTGAGCGTTTTGCGGCAATCCGGCCCGCCGCCAGCCTGCCGGCCGGCGGAACGGTCGCGCGCGGCTTTGCGACATTCCAGCGCGTCTGCTTTTCGTGCCACTCCCTCAACCGCGTCGGCGATGCGCACCTTGGCCCCGATCTGAATGTGCCGTACAGCCCGGTCGAGTATCTGGGCGACGACAAGCTGGCCAGGCTGATTCGTGACCCGCAGTCGCTGCGCTGGTGGCCTAACGCGCGCATGTCGGCGATCGACAAGAAAACGCTGTCCGATGCGGATCTGAAGGACTTGCTTGCGTATCTCCACCATATGGCCGGACGCAAGGTGGCGGCGCCTGCCGCCGGCTCCTGACCCGGTGTCGGGCGCGCGCTCGGCGGAATGGCGAAGACCGCGGCGTGGACAAAGCATGCGGCTCGTCGCAGGCACTCATGCGCGGCGGCGATTCCGCTTATTGTCCTCCGACCGAATGTGGCGGCAGCTGGTAGCTCCACGTCTCGCTTAGCGTCTTGTCGCCGGACACCAGCGCGGCGCGCATTTCCACCACTTTCCGCGGATCCTTGACTTTGATCCGCAGATTCAGCCGCCAGCCTTTGGTGACAGGATTGGGCTCCAGCACGTTGGCGAGCAGTTCGGCGTTCTCGCTCACGCTGACCTGTGCGCTGACTTGCGTACTGGCTGGAAGGTCAGCGAGCACGGGGCCTTCGAAATCGACTACAAGGCCGGTGCTGCCATCGAGGCGGCGGATCAGGTTGGCCTGCGTGATTTCTCCTGCGGAGCGCAGCGTCTGCTTGACCCAGGCCAGATCCTTGTTGAGCAGGGCGCGCTCATTCATGGTCCAGTGCATCGTGTAATCCGCCCGCAGCGGCTGGCCCTTGGGCGGCAACTGGTCCGGCGTCCAGAAGGCGACGATGTTGTCGTTGGTCTCGTCCGGCGAGGGGATTTCCACGAGCTCGACCTTGCCCTTTCCCCAGTCGCCCTGCGGTTCGATCCAGGCGCTCGGGCGCAGGTCATAGCGGTCCTTCAGGTCTTCATAAACAGAGAACTCGCGCCCGCGCTGGAGCAGCCCGAAGCCCCTTGGATTCGTGACCTGGAAGGTGCTGATGGCGAGGTTGCGCGGGTTGTTCAGCGGCCGCCACAGCCATTCGCCATTTCCCGTGTGGATGGCGAGGCCGTTGGAGTCATGCAGGGCCGGCCGGAAGTTGTTCGGATCGCGTTGCTGGTTCGGCCCGAACAGGAACATGCTGGTCAACGGCGCAACGCCGAGCTTGGCCGGGGCCCCACGCAGAAAGATGCGCGCCTGCACCTTGAGGATCGTGTCCTCACCGGGGTAGAGATCGAAGCGGTAAGCGCCGGTGGCGCGTTGCGAGTCAAGCAGGGCGTAGAACACGAGATGCTTGTCCTGCGGATCGGGCCGAGCGATCCAGAACTCGCGGAAGGCTGGAAACTCCTCGGCTACGGGCAACCCGGTATCGATGGCCAGGCCACGACTGGACAGTCCATACACCTGGTTCTTGCCGACGACCCGGAAATAGCTGGCGCCCAGCACACTCATGATCTCGTCGAGCTTGTCGGCGCGGTTGATCGGGTAGAGCACCCGAAAGCCGGCATAGCCAAGCTTGCCGGTCGCGGACTTGTCGAACTTCAGGTCGCCGAAATTGAACCGCTCCGGGTTGTATTTGATCTCGTGGACTGCGTCACCGGCGATCTCGTTGATGCGAACCGGGCTGCTGAACTGCATGCCCTGGTGGTAGAAGCCCAGGCGGAACGGCGTGCCTGCGTCCTTCCACTCCATCGTGTCGCTTCGGGGCTGGATCTTGATGTAGTCGGCAAACTGCATCTGGCTGAACACGGGTGGCAGGTTGCTGACCGGTGCGGCATATGGCATGTCGGCCAGGGTCCTGGCGCGGGGGGTCACGTCGTCCAGGGAGAACGCGCATGCCTGGGTGCCGCACAGCAGCGCCCAGGCGGCCAAAAGCGCTGGCAAGGCGGTTTGCGTCTTGGTACGTAACGACGCGGCGATGGCGGCAGGAACCACAAGTCTCTCCAGAAAATGCACGTTAAGGAATGCTGTTGTCCCGCAAGTGCGGCGAAAGCCGCTGGTGCAGTGGCGGTAAACTGCGGATGCAATGCAGAAAGATAACGTATTTCGCTTCGCATACCTGTAGAACGGGAGGTGTGCACCATCGYGGGGCGGCTACCCTGTCGCACCGCCTGGATCCTTGGACACTTGGACAACTATCTGATGAGAATGCTCTCTTCGCTGGTCCTGTCGGCCAGCCTGGTCTGTTTGCCGGTTCTTGCCGGTCCCGCGTCGGCTTCCCCCGACGACAAGAACGCATTCATCGCCGATCTCATGAGACGGATGACGCTCGACGAGAAGGTCGGCCAGCTGCGCCTCATCAGCATCGGCGATGACATGCCGCAGCCCCAGTTGCTCAAGGAGATCGCGGCGGGCCGGGTAGGCGGCACGTTCAATTCGGTGAGGCGACAGGACAACCGGCCTATGCAGGACGCGGCAGTGACGCACAGCCGCCTGAAGATTCCCATCTTCTTCGCGTACGACGTGGTACACGGGCACCGCACCGTATTCCCGATCAGCCCGGGTCTCGCATCGAGCTGGGACATGGAGACAGTGGCGCAGAGTGCACGTGTCTCGGCGATTGAAGCCAGCGCGGATGGCCTTGACATGACCTTCGCGCCGATGCTCGACATCTCCCGAGATCCGCGCTGGGGGCGCACGTCCGAAGGATTTGGCGAGGATCCCTATCTTGTCTCGCTATGCGCCCAAGCCAGCGTCAGGGGGTTGCAGGGAACATCGCTGGCCAATGCCGACAGCGTGATGGCCGTTGTCAAGCACTTCGCGCTATACGGAGCCGTGGAAGGCGGGCGTGACTACAACACGGTCGACATGAGCCCGACCCGCATGCTCCAGGATTATCTGCCGCCGTACCGGGCGGGCGTCGATGCTGGCGCCGGCGGGGTCATGATTGCGCTGAATTCAATCAACGGCGTGCCGGCCACGTCCAACAAGTGGCTGCTGAGGGACTTGCTGCGCAAGACTTGGGGGTTCAAGGGCATCACGGTGAGCGACCATGGGGCAATCGACGAGCTGACGCTGCATGGCGTGGCAAAGGACGGGCGCGAGGCCGCCAGGCTCTCCATCCAGGCCGGCGTCGATATGAGCATGCACGACTCGGCTTACCTGGCACACTTGGCCGGGCTCGTGAAATCGGGCGAAGTGTCCGTGCGTGACGTCGACGACGCAGTGCGGGAGGTGCTGGGCGCCAAGTACGACCTGGGGCTCTTCCAGGACCCCTACCGGCGCATCGGTGTCGCAACGCAGGACCCGCCGGACGTCGACGCGGAGAGCCGCCTGCACCGGGCGGCGGCACGCGCCGCCGCGCGCAAGTCTTTGGTCCTGCTCGAGAACCGCGGCCGGACGCTGCCCCTGAAGAAGACCGGAACGATCGCGGTCATCGGGCCGCTGGCCGATGCGCCCATCGACATCATGGGAAGCTGGTCCGCGGTCGGCAAATCCCGGCAGTCGGTCACGTTGCTGCATGGCATGCGCGACGCAGTCGGCGACAAGGGCCGTGTGGTCTATGCCCGCGGCGCGAACGTGACCGACGATGCCGGCGTGGTCGGGTATCTGAACTTGATGAATTGGGACAAGCCCGAGATTGTGCAAGACAAGCGTCCGCCGGGCGACATGATTGCCGAGGCCGTAAAGGCAGCGCGCAGCGCCGATGTGATCGTGGTGGCCGTGGGCGAGTCGCGCGGCATGTCGCACGAGGCGTCGAGCCGCACGAGCCTTTCACTGCCGGGAAGCCAGGAGACCCTGCTCAAGGCGCTCAGGACGACCGGCAAGCCGCTGGTGGTGGTACTGATGAACGGCCGCCCCCTGGCGCTCAACTGGGAGAAGGAGAACGCCGATGCATTGCTCGAGACCTGGTATGCCGGCACCGAAGGCGGCCATGCTATCGCCGACGTGCTGTTCGGCGATTACAACCCGTCGGGCAAGCTGCCCATTTCCTTCCCGCGCTCGATCGGGCAGATTCCGACCTATTACAACCATCCGCGCATCGGACGCCCATTCGTACAAGGCAAGCCACGGAACTACACCTCTCAATACTTCGAGGAGCCGGCCGGCCCGCTGTACCCGTTCGGCTACGGGCTGAGTTATACGGAATTCAGCGTGTCGGACTTCACGCTGTCTAGCCGGACCATGGCGCGCAATGGCCGGATCGACGCCAGCGTGACCGTGAAGAACACCGGGCAGCGCGACGGGGAAACCGTTGTCCAGCTGTATCTCCAGGATGTCGCCGCCTCCGTGGTACGGCCGGTGAAGGAGTTGAAGGACTTCCGCAAGCTCATGCTCAAGGCCGGTGAAGAGCGCGTGGTGCATTTCAGCATAGACGAAGAGAAACTGAAGTTCTTCAACGCGAAACTCGAGTATGCCGTCGAGCCAGGCGATTTCAATGTCCAGATCGGGCTAGATTCGGAGGCGGTGCAGGTGCGGAGCTTCGTGCTCGAGTAGCATGATGGCTCGTCCGTGGCGGATGGTTTTCGGGGCGTGGTTTTGTGACGGGGGCGTGATACAGTCGGTGCGGTATCGACGGACGGCGAGTGGGAGCGAATGAAGACGCTGCTGATCATCTATCACACAATGACCGGGGGAACACAGCAGATGGCCGAGACGGCAGCCGATGCGGCGCGCATGCAGTCTGGCGTCGCAGTCAAGCTGCAGCGTGCGGCCGAGACCGGTCCGGACGATGTGCTGGCAGCCGATGGCTATCTGTTCGCGACGCCGGAGAACCTGGCTGCGATGTCCGGGATGATGAAAGACTTTTTCGATCGCTGCTACTACGCGGCACTTGACCGTGTGAATGGCCGACCGTACGTGGCCATGATCTGTGCCGGCAGCGACGGGCAGAACGCACTGCGTCAGGTCGAACGCATCGCCACTGGCTGGCGCCTCAAGTGTGTGGCGCCAGGCCTGATCATCTGTACCCATGCACAGACGCCGGAACGCATTCTGGCGCGCAAGGAGATCGGCGCGGAAGACCTTGCGCGCTGTGCCGAACTAGGTGCCGGATTGGCGGCGGGTCTAGCGCTTGGCGTGTTCTGACACCGGCTCCAGCCGCGTTCGGGCCCAGCTCGATGAGCGACCGAACCTTCCGTCTGATGCGGCCGCCTTACTTCGTTCTGGTTGGAATGTGGTTTGGGGAGATGTTCGAAGTCCATGACGTCGATGGACCCCGCAAGGCGGGTCTGCCCGCATTGTTGCTGGACATGTGCGGCAGGGCTACACACAGGTTCATTGAGCGCCTGGCCCCGGTTTCCCTGGTCACACCCCGGAACGCGCGAGGGCGGCGTCCCCGATAGCGGGGAGGTGTCTAACTCAACCCCAGCGTGAACGCCAGAAGCAGCGCATTCACGATGAGCAAGCCATAGACGATCGCCATGGACGTTGAGAGGGTCCAAGGCTGTTCATGTTGTGGCGAGGCGCGCCGATCGCGCTTGCGTTTCCACAGGCAGGCCGCGCCAATGCCGAAGGCGGCGAAGCCTGTCAGCAGGCCCGGCAATCCGACGGTGCCTGCTGGCTTGGGCATAGCTTGCCCGGATGCGATCGAGGTCGGCGAGGCCTGAAAGGAGGCAGCCGTCGGCGGTGTTGGCCCGATCGGTTGCGGGCTCTCTTGCATGGCAATCAACTGAGCCGGCGTCGCCCGATCTTCCGCGGCAGGTGCTGGCTCTTGCTTTGGCGGGACGGGCGCCGCAACGGTTGTCCCTGGCGGGACGGATCGCGATGCCGGCTTGATGCGGGCAGCATCCCGCCACCGCCACCATTGGTGGAACAGGTTATCAAGACAGCGCACGGAGCCGCAGGCATCCCTTTCGATGCGCCAGGCGCCGACGTCGGCATCGTTCGTGACGCCGGTCCGCAGCAGCCTCTGCTGCTCGGCGTAGATGCGCTCGTAGCGCATCGAGAGCTGCGGGTCATCGCAGACCAGGTGCCTGTTACGCGGGCGGTTGTCGGTCACCTGCGTACATCTTGTCCCGTTGCCGTGTGGGTCTTCGCAGCGGACCGATCCCGCGCCCGGCGCTGACTTACAGTTGATGTCGGATGCCTGCGCGCCATCGAAGGCGGACAGGCCCAAGACAACGAGCACGGCCAGGTGTCCTGTGACCCTGTTCATCATCGCTCCTCATGGCAGTGGCCACGTCGGCCTTGAGGTTCAACATAGTCGATGGTTGCGTGGGGCGGCAAGCGCGCGGTTGGCAACGCGTGCGGTAGTGCACTTCCTTCGACGTCGCATGTGATTGGTGCGGCGGCTGGCGAACAGGCGCATCGGCGTTTCCCAGCGAGATGCTCAATGCCTGACACGTTCGACAAACGCGCCGGCAAGTGCTCTATCAGTTCCCGCCGCCGCTCTCCTACTTCTGGATGATGTCTCGCCTGGGAAAACTGCACCAGAATCTGCCAGAGCCTTAACAGGGCGGGGAAATCACGAGGCGAATCGAGTTCGCGGCTGCAGCCGCGACCTTGCCGCCTGGCGCCTGCGCCACGACGGGCTTCCAACGCAACGACTGCAGGTTGCAACTCGGGAGAACGCTGCCATGAAACTATCCAGCATTGCTGTCCTGGCGCTTGCGCTCGCCGGATGCGCCACGAACCAGGGTATCCCGGGCAACGCTCAGGCATCGCGAACGGAAAGCTGCAAGGTCACGTCAGAGCAGGAGATTGCGGCGTTGTTCGATCGGTGGAACCGGTCGCTGCAAACAGGGGATCCCCACAAGGTGGTCGCCAACTATGCGGAACGCTCAATTCTTCTTCCGACGGTATCCAACAAGCCTCGCTTGACGGTCGCGGAGAGAGAGGACTATTTCAATTACTTCCTACAGGACGGTCCCTCCGGAAAGATCGACTTCCGCAGCATTGAACTGGGGTGCAATTCCGCTGTCGATTCCGGGCTTTACACGTTCACTTTCTCCCGAACCGGCGCCGTCGTTAAGGCCCGCTATACCTATACGTATCACTGGGATGGGGCGCAATGGCTGATTACAAGCCATCACTCATCGGCCATGCCGGAGAAGTAAGACGTTGGGCGCGGGTCGCAAGGCCGGAGGCCAGACGGCTTCAATCGATAAAGACTAAAAAACGCCCGCCAAAGCGGGCCAATGTCGATATGGGAGATTCGCGCCGGGCTGTCCGCAGCCCGCGCGCGGATTCTCAGAAGCGATGCCGCACGCCAACGATCGCACCGAGCTGGCTTTGCCCGGTACCCACCTGTTCGGTGGCGTTGACGAGGGTCGTGGCGCTGGGGTTGAGCGACGGCCCGAAGCCGGACAATCCCATCGCAGAGCCATCGCGGTTCTTCGCATAAGCGAGGATCGTGTAGAGGTCGGTGCGCTTGGAGAGCGCGTAGGTGCCGGACAGCACAAAGCTGTAGGGATCGGCCGACGAGTTGCGCACGTCCGTATAGTACGCAGCGCCTGTCAGCGACAGTGCCGGCGTTGCCTGGTACTGCACGCCCGCCCAGTAGAGGTTGGTGCGCAGCGAACTGGTGGTGAAGTCGCCGCTGTAATAGCGGTAGCCTGCCAGGACCTTGAGTTGCGAGAAGGCGAACGCTGCCCCCACCGCCGCGCGGCGCTCGCGATTGTCCTGTAGGGCTGCGGTGCTGCCGCGTACTTCGTCGTAGGCCATGCGCGTCGAGAACGGGCCATTGGCGTAGCCAAGGCTTGCGCTCCATTCACGGCCGGCTTTGGAGGCGCCGGGGATTTCTCCGCCGGCGGTACTGTCATAGCCCGTGCTGTAGAGCAGGCCGTAATAGATGCCGCCCGTGGTGCCCGTGAACTTGACGGAGTTGTCGGCGCGGCCGGACATCCATTTGTCGTGCATCAGCAATGAATAGCGCGTCGAGATGACCATCGGGTCGAACGCCGACGAGAAGTCGAACAGCAGGGTCTGATGGCGGCCGAGGGTCAGCGTGCCGTACGGGTTCTGCAGGCCGACGAACGCCTGGCGGCCGAACAGGCGGCCGCCCTGGTTGACCTTGCCCGTGTCCAGGTCGAATCCGTTTTCCAGCACGAACACACCTTTCAGGCCGCTGCCGAGATCTTCCGTGCCGCGCAGGCCAAAGCGGGAGGTGGAGAGATTGCCGGTGGACATCCGCACCGTGGAGGCACTGCCGCCGCCGGCGGTGGGCACGTGGCTCAGGTATTCGATACCGGCATCGACCACGCCGTAGAGCGTGATGCTGCCTTGCGCCAGCGCAGCACCGGGGATAAGCGGCAACAGCGCCAGCCATGCACGAGATTTCATTGCTTGAATTTCCTTATGATTTGCGATGGCCCAAGGGCTCGGTCATCGCGGCGGCGTCAATGTAGCCTCATAAGGACATTGTGGAAAAGGGAGCTGCCGGGACAGACTGTTCATGCTGGTGGACAGTCTTCACCCCGTCCCGGCTTCTGGCGGCGCGCTACCGCTCGCGTTGCAAAAACGCATTCATATAGCGCTGCGGTTCCCCGGTTTCGAACGCGCTGCCAAACTCCGCCACGCTGTTATTGATGGACACGTCCAGTGACGACTCTTCCCACTCGCGCAGCAGCCGCTTCTGCTGCCGTACCACGGCAGGCCCGAAACCAGCCAGCAGCGTAGCAATGCGTTCGATCTCGGCGTCCAGTTCCGCCAGCGGCACGACCTTGCTCACCAGGCCCCACGCCAGCGCTTCGCGGGCATCGGAGATTTCGCCGGTCAGCAACATCCATGCGGCGCGTGCGTTGCCGATCAGCCGGGGCATCAGCGCGGCGTGGATGACGGAGGGGATGCCCACCTTGACCTCTGGCATGCCGACGCGCGCATTGTCCGCGGCGATGCGGATATCGCAGGCCAGTGCCAGTTCCAGGCCGCCGCCGAGGCACCAGCCCGGCATGCGCGCTATCACCGGAACGGGGAAGTGGCGCAGCGCGTCGCAAAGCCCGCGCAGGCCGCTGATAAAGCGTTCGCCGCTTTCGCGGGTGAGAGCCGCCATTTCCTTGATATCGGCGCCGCCGATAAAGCCTTTTTCTCCGGCGCCTTGCACGATCAGTACGCGGATCTCGTCGCGGCTGGCCAGCTCGTTCACCGCCTGGGTCAGCGCGGCGATCACCGGCGTGCTCAGGATGTTGAGCGAGCCCGCCTCACGGATGGTGAGGCTCGCGATGCCTAGGGCGTTGATCTCCACGCCGGCGTAGTGTTTGGTATCTGCTTGGCTCATGGCTTCGTCCGTCCTGCTGCGGTCTGTTGAAATGAATGTCCTTGACGAGCTTCAGCTGGCCGGGGCGTTCCACCTTGGTGCCAGCCACGGCCTGATGATGCATGGCCTCTCCCCGGGACAGGTAGTGATAGTGCGGGCGAGTGTATCGGCGGCACCTCTGCGGAGCCAGTTCATTGTCTTGAAGGCGGTGTTCGCCGAATTCGAACGGTGGCGGGCGATTCGTGCCGGACGCAACGGCGTTCCCAAGTGCATTGCCGGGCGCCCGGCAGGCGTCGGTGCCGCAATGATCTCCAAGTGCCGTGCGGCACGCGCTACACTTGAGCTACCGCGCGGCGTTGGGATAGAAAACCCATCGGCTGGCGCGGCCGGTTTCCTGCTTCACCTACCCCCCAGCGAGGAGATGCACCATGGCTACAACGTCAAATCCGTTCACCGATTTCAGCAAGTTGCTTGAGCAGTACAAGCTACCGGGGGTCGACATGACTTCGGTGATCGAAGCGCGGCGCAAGGATATCGACGCCATCACGGAGGCCAACAAGGTCGCCTACGAAGGCATGCAGGCACTGGTGCAGAAGCAGACGGAGATACTGAGCAAGACCATGCAGGAGATCCAGGCCGCGGCCCAGAAAATGACCGCCGGCGGCAATCCGGCCGAGGCGATGGCCAAGCAGGGTGAATTCGTGCAGCAGGGTCTGCAGACGGCGTTCAATAACATGCGCGAACTGGCGGAGATGGCGCAGAAATCGCAAGCCGAGGCGCTGGCCGTGATCACCAAGCGCGCGGAGCAGAATATCGAAGAGGCGAAGAACCTGATGAAAGGCAAGGGCAAGTAAGCGCAAGCCATAAGCCCGTTGCGGACGGCCTTGCCAGTGCGGATCGCTCGCGGTCCTGCACTGGCGAGCCGCGCCGCTGTTTCATGCCTTTGCGTATATCGTTGTGGAGGGGATCCCCATGATCGCCATCACGAACGCCAGCCCGTTGATTTCGCTGATCGCGGGCATTCTTATCCTGGTCATGCCGCGGTTGCTGAACTACATCGTGGCGATCTACCTGATCGTGATCGGCCTGCTCGGGCTGTTCGGCGGGCATCTGCACTGACTACCGGTCTTCGAAGACGCTTGCGCGATCGGCAAGCTACGGCGGGCGCGCTGATCGACACCAGGCGAGCGCCGGCACATGCGATCAGGCTCAGGGCGGGACACCGGTTCCAGGCATGCTGCCGGGATCGGTGCCATGCCGACCGCGGCGCAGCGCGGTCTCCCGCACTGCGCCGCATGGATGCTTACTGCTTGGCCGTGCGGCGCGAGGCCTGCTGGGCCGCGCCGGACGCCACGGCGGTCGATGCTTCGAAGTTGGACTTGACCGTTTCAGCGGCTTGCTTCGTGGCCTTCTGCACCGATTCGTAAGTGTTGTTGGCGGCGGCAACCGTCTGCTGCAGCAGGGCGGTGAGCGCTTCCGAGCCTGCCGGCGCGTTCTTCACGAACGTGTCGACAAAGGTCTGCACGCTGCGGGTGTGCTGTTCGTACTGCGCTTCCACTGCCTTGGCGAGTTCGGCCTGCGTGCCCGAGGTAATTTCGTACACATGGCGCGCATACGCCAGTGCCTTATCTGCCGCCGGCTGCGCGAACCTGCCCTGTGCGTTGAATACGTCCTTCAGGTCGCCGCCGGACAAGGCAGCCTCGATGTTGCCCTGGCTTTCGGCAAGGGACGATTTCGCTGCCTGCAGGTTCAGCTCGGCCAGTTTCTGGAAACCGTCGAAAGCCGTATTCGTCAGCGCGAACAGGTTGGCGAAATGGGCTTTCTGGGCTTCGGCGAACTGGTCGGACGAAAAAGCGAACATGCGTGTTCTCCTGTGAATCGCCCGGCTGCCAGGCCGGCATGCACGGGATGTGATGTCGGGCGGACCGGGTCGAATATCTGATTAGGAAGGGTGGCGGTATCACTGATTTGCGCAGTGCACCATCCAAGGGCAAATTCTAGAGCCCTCTATTTGGATAGCCCCTAGGGAGATACCCGGACAAAAGCAGGATCCATGCTGTTGCTGTGCAGCAAGGTCGACTTTCGGATGCCCCCGCTTCGTGGGGGTGCTTTTGGCGGCACAGTGCCCTTGACTCTGCCAGGCATCATTGTCTTGTCAGGGTGACATCACGACCTCGGCCCGGACCAGGAGGCGGGCTCAGCAGGCCGCACCTGCGCCGCCCACGGCGGTGGCGCTGTGTTGGTGAGCGCACGTTCGATGGCAAGGCACGGCCGCTAAGATGCGGCTGTCTATTCTCTTGTCGCACGGAATCAAAATGACGACCGACGCCGTGACGCATGAGGTGATCAGTGACGTCCAGGCATTTCGCGCGCTGGAGCCGGAATGGAATGCGCTGTGGCACAAGGCAAAGGGCGAGCATTTCCAGACGTTTGCCTACTGTCACGGCAGCCTGGACGCCACCGTCGATGGCCGCAAACTGCAATGCGTGGTCGGGCGCCGGCAGGGCCGGCTCGTGGCGCTCTGGCCCCTGGTCATGTACCGCAAGCTGTGGTGGCGGTTCATACAGCCTCTGGGGCCAGACTGCAATCCGCCCCATGACATGCTTGTGGAGCCGGGCCCGGATGTGGCCGACGTGGTTGCGTCCACTTGGCGAGCCATGCTTGCCTTGGCCAGACCCGATCTGGTCTACCTGCCTCGCATCCGTAGCGGCTCCCTGCTTGACCGGTGCGCAAGCAGCAGTGGCCGCGTTGCCTGCCGGCTGGACGGGACGACCCCGGCGGTTCTGCCGCGCGAGCGGGCCGAGTGGCCCGCATATTGCCGCCCGCGCTTCGGGCGCACGCAAAAGCTGCCGGATTACCTGAGGCGCCGGATCGCGGGCCAGGGTGATGTCGCGGTCGCGATCCTCGATCACAGCGACAACCGGGCAGAGTCCCTTGTCGGCTGGCTGCGGCTCCACAAGCGGCAGTGGGCTGAGCACGGCGATATAGAGAGCGCGCGGCTGTTGTCGGACGACAGCTGGAGATTCCTGATCCGGCTGATGACGCAAGGCGGCAGGCAATCGCAGCCCTTTTGCTTTTTTGTCCTGACCCTGAACGGCATGCCGTTGGCAATCAGTCTGCTTGGGATCCGGAGCAACAGCGTCGATCTGGTCATGAATACCTACGACGCCGCGTATTCAAGGCTGTCGCCCGGCGCCCTGCTGATCGACTACTGCGTGAAGTGGGCGTTCGATAACCACTTCGATTTCAACTTCGGCACCGGCCAGCATGGCAAGCAGTCCTGCGGCACTGGTGTCACCGGCGCTACGGTCAGCCTCCATATCGTCCATACGCATTGGGGACTGGCGGGCTACAGGCTGCGGCGGGGCGCGCGCTGGGCCACCGGGGCAATGACCCGTCTGCTTGAGCGCGGCGGCCAGYGCCGTCGCCGTGGCGCGTGTGCCGGCGGGGAGACGGAGTCATCCACTTCCGGCTAGCCTTCGCCCTGTTCCCGCCGCGGCCGGCGCCCCGAAGCCAACGGATATCTCCATGCCCTTACGCGGCGGGCTTTTCGAAGGCGCGCACGGGCTTGAGAAACTCCAGCGTGCGCGTCCGCTTGAGCAGGCGCGGGAGCGCTGCCTCATAGGCACTGCGGTAAGGGCGCGCGAGGTGATGCGTTTGAAAATACTCGCGGCTGCAGGCCCAGGTCTCATACAGGATGAGCGTATCCGGATCGTCGGCCGAGCGATGCAGGAAAGTGTTGATGAAATCCGGCTCCTTGGCCATGTGCTCCAGGACGTCAAGCAGGCCGGATTCGAGTTCGTCGCGATGCTCCGGCTTGCCCGGCAGATGGACGATAAAGGCAATGGTTTCACTCATGGAAAGACTCCTTGTGCGCTAGGTACGGTCGGCTGGCTCCCGCCTTACAGTTGGCTCATGCCACCGTCGATCACGATCTCGGTGCCGACGATGAACGCCGACTCGGCCGATGAGAGGTGCAGCACGGTCGCCGCGATTTCTTTCGGGTCGCCGAAGCGGCCGAGCGGAATCTGGCTCTTGATCTGGGCCGCGGTGTTGGCCAGCGTGTCGGCATCCAGGCCGAGCTTGCCGTAGATCGGCGTGCTGACCGGACCCGGGCTGATCACGTTGACGCGTACGCCGCGCGGCAGCAGTTCGGCGGAGAGGGTCTTGGCCAGCGAGATGATGCCCGCCTTGCTGGCTGCATAAGCCGACGACGCCGGCATGCCGATATGTGCGTTGATCGAGCCGTTGAGCACGATGGAAGCGCCTTCGTTGAACAGGGGCGTCAACGCCTGGATCTGGAAGAAGGGACCCTTCACATTGGTATTGAAGGTCTGGTCCCACATGGCTTCCTCGACCTCGGGCAAGGGCGCGAACCTGGCGATGCCCGCGTTGATGAACATGGCGTCGAGCCGGATGCCCTCGTCGGTAAGACGTTGCGCGAGCGCGCGGGCCGCGGCAACGGTGCCGGCTTCGTTCTGGATGGCCAGGGCGTTGGCGCCCAGCGTGGGCCTGGCGGCTTCCAGCGTGGCTGCATCGCGGCCGGTAACAATGACGCGCGCCCCTTCCGCGGCGAACGCTTGCGCGGTCGCCAGGCCTATGCCACTGTTGCCGCCGGTGACCAGTACGGTTTTGCCTTCAAAGCGATTCATGGTGTTCTCCTGGGAACGTCTATCGGTGTGTGTGGTGCGTGAAAGCATTATGGACCGCGTAGTTCAATAATCCATGCGAAGGAGTCGATGACTTCGTTCGATGGAATTGGACGTGTTTGCGGCTTGCCGGAAGCGGTTCCGGCCACACATGGAGGCGTTCAGGAGGGGAAGGAAAGCGAGGGGGGAGCGGTGATGAAGAAAGTAGGGCGCTGCCAGGCAGCGCCCTCCCATACGTTACTGCCGCCGGCGGCGCTACGCCTGTCCTTGCGCCTCGCGCTGCCGCGCCACTTCCTGGTTGCGCAGGATGAAGCGCTGGACCTTGCCACTGGGCGTTTTCGGCAGTTCGGCCACGAACTCGATCTCGCGGGGATAGGCGTGCGCGGCAAGGCGGTTGCGCACATGCAGGCGCAGTTCTTCGGCCAGTTCCGGGCTTGGCCGGTATTGCGGGTCGAGCACGACGAAAGCCTTGATCAGTTCGGTGCGATCGGGATCGGGCTTGCCAATCACCGCAGTCTCGACCACGGCCGGATGCTCGATCAGCGCGCTCTCCACGTCGAACGGACCGACCCGGTAGCCGGAGGTGGTGATGACATCGTCGGCGCGGCCGATAAAGCTGATGCTGCCATCCGGGTTCAGCTCGGCAGTGTCGCCGGTCAGGTAGTACTTGCCGACGAATGCGCCGGTCGGTGTTTCGTGATAGCCGGCGAACCAGCACATCGGCGACTGCTCCAGGTCCAGCGCCAGCGTGCCTGGCTGGCCAGCCGGCAGCTCGCGCGCTTCATCGTCCACCACTACCACGCGATGGCCGGGGCTGGCAAAGCCGGCGGCGCCCAGATGCACCGGGTGGCGCAGCGCGTGGTGATTGCACAGCACCATGCCCAGCTCGGTCTGGCCGTAGTGATCGTGGATGGTGACGCCAAGCTCGCCGGCGAACCAGCGGATCACCTCCGGGTTGAGCGGCTCGCCCGCGCTGCTGACCGCGCGCAGCTTGCCGCGCAGGGGACCGGCCACGGCCTGCCCCGCCGCGATCAGCAGGCGATAGGCGGTAGGTGAGCCGGCCAGGTTGGTGATGCCGTATTTTTCGATCATGCGGCAGGTGCTCTCGATGCTGAACGGGCCGTCGTAGAAGGTGGTGGGATGCCCCAGCGCCAGCGGTCCGGTCACCGCGTAATACAAGCCATAGGCCCAGCCCGGATCGGCGAGATTCCAGAAGGCATCCTCGGGGCGCAGGTCTACCGCATCGCGCATATAGCCCGCGAACGCGGCGACGGCCTTGAGCGGTACCAGCAAGGGCTTGGCGGGGCCGGTGGTGCCGGAGGTGAACATCATCAGGAACGGATCGCTGCCGCTGCGCAAGACGGGTTCAAAGTCCGCGGGCTGGCGATCGAGTTCCGCCCAGAAGCTGAAGTCGCCGTGCACAAGGCCGCGGCCCTTGGCGCCACCAACGGTGAGGACTTCCGGGCAGTTCGCCACGTCCGCCAGCTTGCCGCGATTGGCGCCATCGGTGACGACGAGGCGGGCGCCCGAGGCCTGCAGCCGGTGTTCAATGGCTTTCGGCCCGAAGGCAGTGAACAGTGGCTGGTAGACCGCGCCTGCGCGCCATGTACCCAGGATGGTGACAAGCAACTCCGGCGTGCGCGGCAGCAAGCCCGCCACCCTGTCGCCCGGCCCGATGCCCTGCGCCTTCAGGAAACTGGCGAACCGGGCGGAGAGTTTTTGCAGCTGGGTGAAGGTGTAGGTCTCGCTGGTGCCGTCGCGGCTTTCCCAGAACAGCGCGATGCGTCCGGGCAGGGCATGGCGGTCGCAGCATTCAACGCAGGCGTTGAGGGCATCGAGCTTGCCGCTGAGGCGCTCCGAGATCGATGCCTCATAGGAAAAGCCGGCGATGGCCTCGGCGTAGTCGCGCATGGTGGTCTCCTGGTGTTCTTTTGTGAATGGCAGCCGTCCGTCCGGACAGGGTCTGGCGAAATTCTGGGCCACGCCGGTGCGCCCGGCAATGGCCAAAGTTCCCAGCCTGGCTGAACCCGTTTGCCAGTGGCTGCCAGTGGCGCCATGGTTCAGCACAGGGGCGGGTTGCATTGGCTGGGGTAGCCAAGCTGTGCCGAATACGTCCGGCCGCGAAGATTGTGCGCCGCCGCATCGCACAATGTGTACCGGATGATGGATCCGGTCACTGGGAAGGGAGGGCCCCCGGGCAATCGGGCAATCGGGCAATGATCGGGTAGTCGGGTGCGAGCCCCGCACGCGTGTCGACGGGGCCGCCAGGGCGGGCTAGGCAATGGCTGCGCCGGACGCAGCCTGCAAGGCATCGAATCCCGCAAGAATGCACTGAACGGACCGTTCGCGCAGCATGGCCTTCCGCGCGGCGGCTCGACGCGGATGGCCGCCGCGGCACCTGTCCCATCGCGTGGGTGGACTTACCCCACCACGTGCCAAGGCGAGACGGAGAACGCCAGCATCAGGACCGAGACGATCGCCGGCGCACCGAATTTGATCGCACGGGATTGGGCGAGTGTACCGAGCAATACATAGAGGCATACAAGGCCAATAGCGCACAAAAAAACGAGGCTTTGATAATCTTGCATGGATGTCTCCTTTAATCGTTATATTTTTAACGTTATATCTAATGACATCACCGGACGCCGTCCGGACGCATTAACTGCCTGGAGCACGATCAAGTCCATGGTAAATCCGGAATCACCGTGCTGGCAATCGCGAATGCCAGAGGGTATACGCGCAGATTAGCCGGCGCCTTGCGCATACATTCCACTCATTTCATTGACGGAGACAAAAAATGAAACTGCTTAGAACACGATTCGCGGCGCTGRCCGGCGCACTGTTTTATACCTGTGCCGGCATTGCCCATGCGGCAGGCATGCTGGTGTCTTCGGCGTCGTTTGCGGATGGCGCCACGATCCCTGTGCTGCATGGCAACAATACGAATGATTGCGGTGGCAAGGGCGTGACGCCGCAGGTGTCATGGTCGAATCTTCCCGCCGGCGCCAAGTCGGTTGCCGTGCTGCTTTCGGATCCCGATGGCGCGATGGGACTCGGCGTTTCGCATTGGGTTGCGTACAACATTGCCGCCGAGCGCGGGCAGCTCAAGGAGGGCGAGGCGCAGGCCGACGGACACGGCGCCACCGTAGGCAAGAACGTCAGGGGCGAGATGATCTATCGCGGGCCTTGTCCCACGATTGGTGATGCGCCGCACCATTACACCCTGACCGTCATTGCGACGGACCTTCCGCCCTCCGCGCTGCCGCCGGGGCTGACCAGGGAGGAACTGATGTCGGCGCTAAAGGGCCACGCGCTCGGCGGCCAGAGCGTGATCGGAAAATACAGCCGTTAGCCGCCGCGTTCATGTCCATCGTCCAGATCAGTACCGCCACCGAACAGGAAGCCCGGGATGTTGGCGCGCGCTTGCGGCGCTTTAACTACGCGGCAATCGGCGAATACGAAAGCCAGCCGGTCTGGCTTGTCGCCAGGAACGGGCAGGGTGAGGTAGTCGGCGGCCTGAACAGCTACGTCATGATGCAGTGGCTGTCGATCAACGTCCTCTGGGTCGCGGAGGAAGCGCGCGGCGCGGGGCTTGGTTCGCGCCTGCTCATCGATGCCGAGGCGCGCGCCAGGGAACTGGGTGCGCACAATGCCTGCCTGGATACGTTCGAATGGCAGGCCGCGCCGTTCTACGCCAGGCACGGCTATGCGGAGTTCGGTCGCTTGCAGGATTTTCCTGTCGGGTCATTCCGGCTCTACATGAGCAAGAAGCTCTAAGCCATCACGCCGAGCCATCACGCCGGCACCTCGCGAGAGGGCCTGGCGTGTCTCGCCGTCCTCTTCCTGAGTGACGAACTCCGGCATTCATACCGATACGCCGGGCTT
Source organism: Cupriavidus sp. 05N39 (assembly GCF_056397325.1). Taxonomy (NCBI): domain Bacteria; kingdom Pseudomonadati; phylum Pseudomonadota; class Betaproteobacteria; order Burkholderiales; family Burkholderiaceae; genus Cupriavidus; species Cupriavidus sp. 05N39. The sequence continues at coordinate 52,093 of NZ_JBFTNE010000022.1, read as the reverse complement.
TTCTTGCCCAAAAACCAAGGTTCGAAGTATCGCGGTTTCCGCCGTCTGCCGTGTGCGGTCGGGTGAGTCCCTTCGTTCACGCCGCACGAGATTTTCGCAGCACAGGCTTCGCCGTGCAAAAAAATCCCTTGAATTCCATAACTACGACTCATAGAATCGGAGTTATGGAGGGGCTTGTGGCGCAGCCCGGCCCTTTCCCCCTTCCTTCACGGACCAAAGCCCGCGCATGGCGCAAGGAGGTCCAGCAGAGTGAAAGCACGTATCAATTCAACGGAGTGGCACGATGACCAAACGCATCCTGGTAGTTGGCGCCGGCTTTGCCGGCATGTGGAGCGCCCTGAGCGCGGCGCGCCTGATCGACCAGCAGGGAGAGACGGGCATAGAGATCGCGCTGATCGCCCCCCAGCCGGAGCTGCATGTGCGTCCGCGCCTCTATGAAGTGGGTGCCGCGCAGATGCGGGCGCCGCTCAAGGAGATCTTCGATGCGGTTGGCGTCAGGTTCATCCAGGGCACGGTGGAGCGGATCCACGCGGACCGCCACGAAGTCGAGGTGGTCGGCGTCGATCAGGTCCGCTCCACCGTGGCGTATGACCGCCTTGTGCTGGCTACGGGCAGCCGCCTGTTCCGCCCGCAAATCCCCGGCCTGGACAAGCACGCATTCAGCGTCGACCAGGTTGATGAAGCGGCCGAGCTGGAGGCGCATATCAAGCGTCTGGCCGACCATCCCGCATCCCTTGCGCGCAATACCGTGGTGGTGGCTGGCGGCGGCTTCACCGGCATCGAGACAGCCGCGGAAATGCCGGCGCGCCTGCGCGAGGTGCTGGGGGAGGACGCCGACGTGAACGTCATCGTGGTCGATCGCAACGACGAAGTGGCGGCCGAACTCGGTGCCGGGCCGCGCCCCGTTATCACGCAGGCACTCGATGCACTTGGCGTCAGCTGGCGGCTTGGCTCCGCGGTGGCATCCGTCGACGAGAATGGCCTGACCACCGCGGACGGACAACGCATCGATGCCAGGACGGTGATCTGGACTGCCGGCGTGCGCGCGAGTTCGCTGACGCAGCAGATCCCCGCGCAGCGCGATGCGTTCGGCCGCCTGCACGTGGACAGCAGCCTGCGCGTCAAGGGCGTGGACACCGTGTTCGCCACCGGCGACGTCGCCTATGCCGCGACGGACGATGAAGGCAACTACGCCGCGATGTCGTGCCAGCACGCGATGAACCTTGGCCGTTCGGCAGGACACAATGTGGCGGCGGATCTGCTCGGCCTTGCGCCGATCCCGTACAGCCAGCCGAAGTACGTCACCTGCCTGGACCTGGGTCCGTGGGGTGCGATTTATACCGAGGGCTGGGAGCGCGAAGTCAGGCTCGTGGGTGCCGATGCCAAGAAGCTGAAGAGCCAGATCAACTCGGAGTGGATCTATCCGCCCAGCGCCGATCGCGCGGAAGCACTGGCCGCGGCCGATCCGAACCGCATCGTGGTGGCGTGATCGGAAGCCCGGCAACGTTCGCTCGCGCGGCGTTGCCGGATGTCCTGATGGCAGGATAGCAAGGGCAAAGGTAAAGGCCGGACCGTCAATTGCGCTGACGGTCCGGCCTTTACCTGCTGGCGTCGGCCGAATCGCCTTGGCCTAGTCCCTGGTATCCGTGTCGCGGTCGCCGCGACGATGCGTGGCGCGGTCCGTCAGCCACTGCACCACATGCGGCCCGAAGCTGGCGTTTGCCTTGGCGAGGGTCCGTTCGGCCAGGTCGGCGAGGGTATGTTTTGACAGCTCTTGCCGCATGGCCTTTTCCGCCGCCTGCATCACCGCATGGATGGAACAGACGCCGCGCGTGGCCCAGGCGGGCGGCGCATCCTCGAACAGCGCGCAGCGCGAGCGGATCTCGCGGCAATCGAACAGTGCCTTGTCTCCGTCGATGGCTTCCACGACATCCTGGACGGTGATCTTCCCTGCCGGCCGCGCCAGCGAAAAGCCGCCGCGAATGCCCTCGGTTGCCACCACCAGGCCGGCCTTGGCAAGCTTGGTGAACAGCTTGGCGAGGTATTCGACAGGCACGCCTTGCAGGTCGGCGAGGTCCCGCACGCTGGCGCCTTTGGTGCCCGGCGGCGGGTCCACGAGGAACAGCAGGCAATGCAGTCCGTATTCGACACCTGTGCTGATGTGGGACATGACTTAACTAAGATGAATTGAATCGTAGTTTTAGCCTATAGGGAATCGATGCAAAGCGCAAGACGGTGCCGCCGCCCGCCATGCCACCGCGCGCCGGTCCGGCCGCGGGTCAGGCGATCGTATCGACCACGCCGCCATCCACGCGCAGCGCGGCGCCAGTGGTAGCCGATGCCTGGGGCGAGCAGGCATACACGATCATGTTGGCGACTTCCTCGACGGTGGCGGCGCGCTGGATGATGGAAGACGAGCGGTGCGTCTTCACAAAATCCGCCGCCACCTCCTCGGCGGATTGCCCCGTGCTTGCGATCGCGTCCTTGAGCATATCGGTGACGCCTTCGGACAGCGTGGGGCCAGGCAGCACGGCGTTGACCGTCACGCCGGTGCCGGCGAGCCGTTTGGCCAGCCCGCGCGAAACGGCGAGTTGCGCGGTCTTGGAGAAACCGTAGTGGATCATGTCGGCGGGGATATTCAGCGCCGATTCCGACGAGACGAACACGATCCGCCCCCATTTGCGCCCGGCCATCGACGGCGCATAGGCGCGCGACAGCCGCACGCCGGACATGACGTTGGTTTCGAAGAAGCGGGTCCACTCGCTGTCGGGCGTCTCGAAGAAGTCCTGCGGCTTGAAGATGCCCAGGTTGTTCACCAGGATATCGACCCGGGGGTATTGCGCCACCAGCCGGATGCAGGCTTCGGGGTCGGCAAGGTCACCGACGAAGCCCGCCACATCGGCGCCGGGCACGGCGCCGCGCAGCGTTTCCAGGGCCTTGCCCACCGTGGCCTCGCTGCGGCCGTTGACGATCACGCGGGCGCCCGCGCCGGCGAGCCCTTTTGCCGCGGCGAAGCCGATGCCGGCGGTGGATCCTGAAACGAGGGCGATCTTGCCCGAGAGGTCAATCTTCATGTTGATTCCTGGTTGGCAGGCATCCGGGACGGAGGCCGATTGACCCAGTGTATTGGCTCCGCGCAAATGGGCAAGGAGGTGCGGGGCGTACGACAGCAGGGATCGGCGTATCATCCACTTCCATCATGCATTGGAGCCCGGGCGATGAAATCCCGTTGGTCTGTTCCCACTGTCGCATTATCCGCAGCCGTGGCGCTGCTGGCTGGCTGCACCGGCCCGGTCGAGTTCTCGGCAGGCGGCCCCGATACCGTATCCCCGGCGAATCCGGATTCCCTCGACTTCGGTCCGATGGACCGCTCGATCGCGCAATGCAAGGCCGCCTCGCAACAGGCCGGCACGGGGCAGTGCGCCAAGGTGCGGGCCTATGAAGCGTGCATGAAGGGCAGGGGCTATTTCACGCTGATGGGTCCCGAGAACCCGTCCGGATGCGGCGAACCGTCCTGGCAACAGGATGTGCGCAAGCTGCTTCGCTGAGGGCCTGCCATGTGAGGGCCTTGTGCGCGCGTCCGGCGCGCCGCGGCGATCTGCGTGATGCCACACGATGCTTTGCGCTTCCCCTCGCGGATGTAACGCGAAAGCCGCAACGTTGTGGCGCAGGCCTCGCCAGCCCGGCCTCCCCGGCCCGCTTGCCGCCCGGCCTGGGCGCGCCCTTTCTCTGCACGTACAATCCCTGTTTTTACTTGATCTTCAGGCCCTGATCTCACATGACCACTATCGGCACCCCTCTCTCGCCTTCCGCGACCAAAGTCATGCTGCTGGGCTCCGGCGAGCTTGGCAAGGAAGTCCTGATCGCGCTGCAGCGGCTCGGCGTTGAAACGATCGCGGTGGACCGCTATGAAAACGCACCCGGACAGCAGGTCGCCCACCATGCGCGCACCATCGCCATGAGCGACCCGGAGCAGCTCAAGGCGCTGATCGAAGCCGAGAAGCCGGACCTGGTGGTGCCGGAGATCGAAGCGATCGCCACGCAGATGCTGGAGACGCTGGAAGCCAGCGGCGTGGTGCGCGTCATTCCCACGGCGCGCGCGGCGCGCCTGACCATGGACCGCGAAGGCATCCGCCGCCTGGCCGCCGAAACGCTGGGCGTGCCCACGAGCCCGTACAAGTTCTGCGATTCGCTGGAAGAACTGCAGGCCGCCATCGACGGCGGCATCGGCTACCCGTGCGTGGTCAAGCCAGTGATGAGCAGTTCCGGCAAGGGCCAGAGCAAGATCGACGGCGCCGCCGATGTCAAGGCCGCTTGGGACTACGCCATGGCCGGCGGCCGGRTCAGCCACGGCCGCGTGATCGTGGAAGGCTTTATCGATTTCGACTATGAAATCACGCTGCTGACGGTGCGCGCGATCGGCGCCGGCGGCCAGGTCGAGACGCAGTTCTGCGAACCGATCGGCCATGTGCAGGTGAGCGGCGACTACGTGGAAAGCTGGCAGCCGCATCCCATGCATCCCGCCGCGCTGCGGAAGTCGCAGCAGATCGCGCAGGCCGTTACCGCCAACCTGGGCGGGCAGGGCCTGTTCGGCGTGGAGCTGTTTGTCAAGGGCGAGCAGGTCTGGTTCAGCGAAGTCAGCCCGCGTCCGCACGACACCGGCATGGTGACCATGATCACCCAGTGGCAGAACGAGTTCGAGCTGCATGCGCGCGCCATTCTCGGCCTGCCGGTCAGCACCGCGCTCAAGAGCCCGGGCGCCAGCGCGGTGATCTATGGCGGCGTGGATGCGCAAGGCGTGGTGTTCGACGGCGTGGACGAGGCGCTGCGCGTGCCGCAGACCGAGCTGCGCCTGTTCGGCAAGCCGGAGAGCTTTGCCAAGCGCCGCATGGGCGTGGCACTGGCGTATGACGCCGATGTGGAAACCGCCCGCGTCCGCGCTAAGGATGCGGCGGGGCGCGTCAAGGCACGCACGGCCGGCTAAGGGCGCCACGGCAGGCTGGCGGCGAATCCAGGCGCTTCTATACTTCGAGGCATCGGCAACACCGGTGGATTGGCCAGTCCTGCTGCTGGGCCGCGGGTGAAGCCGGCGGCATGCGCGTATTGGCGCTCTCCGGCGGTGTGCCGGGGCCGGGACGGTGCGTGCGCGCCGAGTCCTGGCGTCCCACTGCCGGAGGTGCTGTCATGCCACTCGCTCCCCAAAACCTGCCAAGGCCCGGCGGCCCGGTCTTCCTGGCCGATGGCGGGCTCGAGACCACGCTGGTTTTCCTGGAAGGCATCGAATTGCCATGCTTTGCCGCGTTTCCGCTCGTGCTCAGCGACGAGGGGCTGCAGCGGCTGGAGCGCTACTTCGTGCCGTATCTGCGCACGGCCGTGGAGCGCGGGGTCGGATTCGTCCTCGATACGCCGACCTGGCGGGCCAACGCGGACTGGGGCGGCAAGCTTGGTTTTTCGCCACAGGCCGTAGCCGATGCGAATCGCCGGTCGGTCGCCTGGGCGGCGGGCCTCGGCGCGGCCTTTGCCACGCCGGATACAACGATCGTCATCAACGGCGTGGTTGGCCCGCGCGGCGATGGCTACCAGCCCGGCATCCGGATGAGCGAGGACGAGGCCCGCCATTACCATGCCCCGCAGATCGAGGCGCTGCGCGAGGCGGGCGCTGACATGGTCACTGCCGTGACCATGACCTATCCGGACGAGGCGATCGGCATCGTGCGTGCCGCAAGCGCCGCCGGTGCGCCTGTCGCGGTTTCCTTTACCGTCGAAACCGACGGCAAGCTGCCATCGGGCGACACCCTGGGCGCGGCGATCGAACGGGTCGACCGCGAGACGGCGGGCGGTCCGCTCTACTACATGATCAACTGCGCGCACCCGAGCCATTTCGAGGCAGCCGTCTCCACCGGAGAGCCCTGGACCGCGCGTATCGGCGGCGTGCGTGCCAATGCCTCAGCCAAGAGTCACGCGGAACTCGATGAAGCGCAAACGCTGGATGCCGGCGATCCGGTTGACCTTGGGGAGCGATATCTGGGGCTGTGCCGGCATCTGACGAAGATGTCGGTGCTGGGCGGATGTTGCGGGACCGATCACCGGCATATCGTCGCGATCTGCGATGCCGTATTGAGGCCCCCGGGGAGATAGCCACCGGGCAACGCAGGAAGCGGGCGCGATAAACTCCCCCCTTTCTCCTGACGGGATCCCCCAATGCCTGGCCACATTGGCATCGTTGCCTGCTCCGCCGAAGGCGCGGCGCTTTGCTATCGCACCATCTGCATGGAAGGCAGCCGCCTGCTGGGGGCGCATGCGCATCCCGAGATATCGATGCACACGCCTTCGCTCGCCGAGTATGTCAGGTGCCTCGATCGCGGCGACTGGGAAGCGGTAGGTGAGTTGATGCTCACCTCCGCCGGAAAGCTTGCCGGCATGGGTGCCGATTTCCTGATTTGCCCCGACAACACCATCCACCAGGCGTTGCCTTACGTAACTGGTTGGCGGCATCGCCACGCCGGAAGCGCTCGCTTACTTCCAGCAAGTCATCGAGCGGATGAAGGGGCAGGGATGCGACGCCGTGGTGCTTGGCTGCACGGAAATCCCGCTGATCGTGAATGACGCCAATTCGCCGCTGCCTACGCTGGATTCCACGCGATTGCTGGCGCGGGCGGCGCTGCGCCGGGCGGTGCAGGGCGCACATTGACGCCCGGCGGCGTTGCTGCTTCGGGCGTAGTATTGGCGGTCTGGCGATTCCCCGGAAGAGGCCTGGCCATGACCAGCAAGCCGATCAAGATCCCTGGACCCGATCATCCGATCACGATCGAGGCCAACCCGTCGCGCGTCGTGGTGTCCATCGGCGGCGTCGTGATCGCCGACACGCGCGAAGCCCTGACGCTGCAAGAGGCATCGTATCCCGCAGTGCAATACATCCCGCGCAAGGACGTCGACATGTCGCGGCTTGCCCGCACCGGCCACGCCACCTACTGCCCGTACAAAGGCGACTGCGCCTACTACAGCATCCCCTCGGGCGGCGAGCGGTCGGTCAATGCGGTGTGGACCTATGAGGCGCCATATCCCGCCGTTGCGGCGATCGGGGATCACCTGGCTTTCTATCCGGGCCGCGTCGACGCAATCGAGGAGCGGGCAAGCTAGCGCACCGGGCCTGGCGCCCGGCGTCGCGCCATTGTCAGTCATCCCTGATTTTCGCTGAGGCAAGATGCCGGCCGCGCGCCACGGGCGTCACTTCCGGCGCATTGCGCGGCTGCGGGATGGGATTGGCCGGCGAGGCCGGCTATGACTATAGTCACTGCATCCTGTCGTCCAGATCATGCCTGATCGATCTTTCCAGCCCGGCACGCTGTGGCCGGCCATCCTGCGCCAGACGGCGCACGCCCTGCGTTGCGGGGCGCTGCGTCCGATCGAGACCATCCAGGCGGTCATCGAGGATGGTGGCGTACGCTTCCTGGTGCGGCAGGTCTCCAGCCTCGCGCGCAAGGATCAGGACAAGGCCCGGCAACGCGACGCCAGCGCGGCGGTCAACCCGTTCCTTCCTTACGATCCGGACCTGTTCGTCGCCGATATCTCGGACACCCACGTGGCGCTGCTGAACAAGTTCAACGTCATCGATCATCACCTGCTCATTGTCACCCGCCGTTTCGAATCGCAGGACGCGCTGCTTGCTCTGGCGGATTTCGAGGCGCTGCTGGTATGCATGGCCGAGTTTGATGCGGTGGGTTTCTACAACGGGGGAGCGGCTGCCGGCGCAAGCCAGCGCCACAAGCACTTGCAGATGGTGCCGCTGCCGCTCGGCCCGGATGGCCCGGCGCTGCCAATCGCGCCCTTGCTGGCTTCGGCGCGGATAGATGGTCCGGTGGGCATCGTGCCTGGGCTGGCTTTTGCGCATGCGTTCGCGCCGCTGGCTTTGTCCTCCGCGCGCGTGCCCGGGCTGGCGGACATCGCGCTCGCGCGTTACCGGGCGCTGCTCGATGCCGTCGGCGTGCGGGCGATTGATGTCAACGGTGAATTACAGCCGTCGGGGCCGTATAACTTGCTGGTCACGCGGTTGGGGATGCTGCTCGTGCCTAGGTCGGCGGAGTGCGTGGAGGGAATTTCGGTGAATACGCTGGGGTTCGCGGGGTCGTTTTTTGTGCGGGATGGGGCGCAGATGCGAATTGTGGAGCGGGTTGGGCCGATGGGGATGTTGGGGAGGGTTGCGGGTGCGGCTTTGGTTTGAAAGTGGTTTTTGGCTGGCGTCAAAGGACGTGCGGCCTCGACGGCGGTGCCGCCAGAACGCAGACTAAAGAAAATCCTGGGGCGCCGAAAAAAACTTTGCGTACTGAGCGGGTCCGAGTCCGGCGTGGGTAGTGTATTAGGCACAATTGAATAAAATACTGGGCTGCACTCGGATTTCGTCAACGATGCCCCGTGCCAGGTCRACCCTATCATTGCGGCCAGCATCGCCTCGTTCGGATTCGTCTTCATTCACCCGTTCATGGATGGTAACGGTCGGCTGTCCCGGTTCATGTTTCACAAGGCCCTGTGCATGTCAGGAATACGGCTACGCTGAATTGTTGTCTCGGCAGCGCTTTCATTGACAGGCATTCGGATATCGAACGCCGGGGCTTTGGTCCCGGGCCTGCTTCCGCCTGCCAGTTCCTGTCGTGCCGCAAACAATCCCGTCTCGTTTCCCGTGGTTCCTGGCCAAAGGGAGCGGCATCCGCTCGACAGCCAAAATAAAGGTAAATATCAATCCGGGAACGCCGTTATAGGGTTTGGGCTGGCAAGGTTGTCCCGTGATTGCATCCGCATCGGGCAGGAATCCCTGAGTATCGACGCTGGCCAAGTCAGATCGTATCGCCTGCAGTGTGATTCGATGTGCCCAACAAGTACAACCTGGTAGGCCCGAACTCTTGCCTCTTGAAATGGCTACCGCCCCGGCCAGTCCCTGTACCGGCCGGAGGCGCTTCTCTCCCTCTCGTTTCCTGCTGGCCCTGCTTGCCGCCAGCCTGTGCGTGCAGTCGCAGGGGACCGCTGCGGACACGGCCCCGCAACGTTCCGAGGCGGTGGCACGGGTGGTATTCAGCCTGCTCGGCTATGCCCGCTGGCCCTCGGAGCGAGACGTCTTGCGCCTTTGCATAGACGGATCCGCCCGCTACGCCGCCAAACTCTCGGAAGGCGGGATCCTGGCGACCGGGCGCTCCGTGCAAGCCAGGCGCATCGAACTCCTGGATGCCGGGATGACCACGGGCTGCGATTCCGTCTATCTGGGCGTCATGACGGATGTCAGGCGCAAGAAGGTGGCAACGGAGCTGAGCGGGCGCCCCGTCCTCGTCATCACGGAGGAAGACTTCGAGTGCGAGGTCGGCAGCATGTTCTGCCTCAACGTCGCCGATGGCCGCGTTACCTTCCGCGTCAACCCGGATTCCGTTGCCCGTAGCGGGATTCACATCCATCCGGGCGTGCTGCAGCTCGGCCGCCGCCGGGGGCCGCCGTCATGACCATGCCATCCCGGCCCGACGCAGCGGTATCGCGCCCGACGCTGTACAACACGCTGCGCCGCATCCACTTCGGCGTGGCGCTGATCGCGGTCTGCACCGCCGGCATCTCGCTGACCGCGCTCGGACTGGCGGCGCTGCGCGTGTATGCCGACCACAACCTGCACCTGGTGGCCCGCTCCGTCGCCTATACGCTGGAGGCGCCGGTGGTGTTCCGCGACCAGGCGGCCGCTAGCGAGGCACTGGTGGCGATCGCCGCGGCGGAGGTGGCCGAGGCCAGCGTCTATGACAGGGACAACCGGCTGCTGGCCGAATGGCAGCGCCCGGAAGGCGCGCGGTTCTCCGGCCTGCAGCGCCTGGCGAGCCGCCTGATGGCGCTGGGCCCGGTGGAACAGGTGATCCTGCATGAAACGCAGCCGGTTGGCACCGTTCGGCTGACCGGCGATCCCGCCAACCTGCTGCGCTTCGTGCTGAGCGGCCTGCTCGGCTTGCTGGCTTGCCTGCTGCTCACCGCGGTCAGCGCGCACTATCTGTCGAGCCGCATGCTGGTCCACATCATCGAGCCGGTGCGCAACCTGATGCACGTAGCCCACGCGGTGCGTTCGGAGCGTGCCTTCGACCGGCGTACGCCCCCGGCCCATATTGCCGAACTCAACGCGCTCGGCGAGGACTTCAACGGCCTGCTCGACGAGCTTGAGACCTGGCAGAACCAGCTCCAGCACGAGAACCGCTCGCTGGCACACCGCGCCAGCCACGATAGCCTGACCGGCCTGCTCAACCGGGCGGCATTCGAAGACGCATTGCAGCGCACCGTGCGCCTTGCCACCGCCACGAAGACGCATGCGGGCGTGCTCTACCTGGATAGCGACGCGTTCAAGGAGATCAATGACAGCTTCGGCCACGCCGCGGGGGACGAAGTGCTGTTCGACATTGCGCAGCGCATCCGCTCCTGCGTGCGCGAGGGCGACGTGGTCGCGCGGCTGGGCGGGGACGAGTTCGCCGTGCTGGTGACGGCGCTGCGCAAGCCGGCCGACATCATCCAGGTCGCGGAGCATATCCTGATTCGCATGCGGGATCCGGTTCAACTGTCGAGCGGAACCCGCATCGACGCGTCGCTGAGCATCGGCCTGTCCGTGTTTCCCGTGCACGCGCAAACGGCCGCCGCCTTGCTGCGGACCGCGGACGAAGCCATGTATCAGGCCAAGCGCAGATCGGGGGGGCGCTGGCAAAGCGCGGAACCGCGCCTGGTCACGGTGCAAGCCGAACAGGCATAGAAGAAGAAAACCGAAGCGGAAGCGGAAGCCGATGCGGAAACAGGAGTATCCATCGTGTTATCGAACTTGCGAGGCATCGGAGGCTGGGGCATGGCTGCCGCCCTGATCGCCATGACGCTTGCCCTGGGCGCCTGCCAGACCGTGCCTGTCTCCACACTCACCGCCACGCAAGTCGACGCGCTGCAGCAGCAGGGTTTCAAACTGACCGAAAACGGCTGGGAACTGGGCTTGTCGGAGAAGGTTCTCTTCGGCTTGAACGAGGATGTCATCAGCGGCGACCAGCAAGCGACCGTGCAACGGATAGGGCTGGCGCTGACGGGCGCGGGCATCGATCAGGTCAGGCTGGATGGCCATACGGACGATTCAGGCTCGGCCGACTATAACCAGCAACTGTCGGTGCGGCGTGCGGAGGCGGTGGCCAATGTGTTCGCCACGGCGGGATTCCTGCCTGAGAAGATCGAGGTACGAGGGCTGGGCAAGAGCAAGCCGGTGGCGGACAACCGCACGGCGGCCGGCCGCGCGGAGAATCGGCGGGTGGCTATCGTGGTGACGATTGATTAGCCGGTCGAATAGCCGATCGATTTGTAAATAGAGAGAGCTTTCCTCGCGCCTGATCATGCGATCGGCGCGAGCCGGACCCGTGATGCCGCGCCGGCTCCCGCTGCCGGCGCGGACTCTCGCAACGGCGAGGCTAGCGTACGCCCCGTGCGAGCTTCTCCTGCGCCCAGCTGACCGCCTCGCGCGCGGGCGCCAGGCCGGTCTTCTCCACGCGCTGTGCCAGCTCGAACACGCGCTCGCGGATATGGGCCACCTCGGCCAGCACCGCGGCTTCATCGGCGCCGCCGAGATACTCGCGGGCGCAACTGATGATGCCGCCGGCATTGATCAGGAAATCGGGCGCATAGAAGATGCCGCGGCGCTGCAGGGTGTCGCCTTCATCCAGCGAGGCCAACTGGTTGTTGGCGCCGCCTGCGATGATCTTGAACTGGCACTGCTCGGCAACCGCCGGGGTGATCACGGCACCGAGCGCGCAGGGCGCGAAAACATCGGCGGCGACGCTGGTGATGGCGGTTGTCGGCACGGCATGCGCGCCAAACTGCTCGCGCGCTTGCTCCGCCCTGGCGCCGTTGATGTCGGCCACGATCAGTCTGGCGCCGGCTTCATGCAGCCGGCGGCACAGGTCCCAGCCGACCGAGCCAAGCCCTTGCACGGCAACGGTCACGCCTTGCAGGGTGTTGCGGTCGAGCACATAGCGCACGGCGGCTTCGATGCCGACGAACACGCCATAGGCGGTCTTGGGCGAGGGGTTGCCGCCGAAAGTGCCTTCGCGCGGCATGCCGCTGATGTAGCGGGTCTGCGTGCGGGCGGCGACCATGTCTTCCACCGTGGTGCCGACGTCCTCGGCAGTGATGTAGCTGCCGTCCAGCGATTCGACCAGCCGGCCGAAGGCGCGGAAGAGCTGAGCGCGGTCATGCTGCGCCGGGGTGCGCAGGATGACGGCCTTGCCGCCGCCGAAGGGCAGGTCGGCGAGCGCGTTCTTGTAGGCCATGCCTTGCGACAGGCGCAGGGCGTCGGTCAGGGCATCGCTCTCGGCGGGATAAGTCCAGTAGCGGCAGCCGCCGAAAGCGGGGCCAAGGCTGGTGCTGTAGATGGCGATGATGGCCTGCAGGCCGGATTCGGGGTCGGTGGCGAGCGTGACGCGCTCGTGGGTCGGGCCTTCGCCGGTGCCGAACAGGCGGCCGGCGGCCTCTGGGGTGGTGCGTTCAGTCAAAGCGTCTTCTCCATGAAGATTGGGAATGCAAAGGGGTAGCTTCGCTTTCCTGGTGCGCCGCATTGGGTGGCAAGGCGGTGCAGTGGCGACGGTGGCCGGGCGGCTGCCGTCTTGACAAGGCCGGGCTGCCATTGTGTGGCTGCCCGGCCTCGGGTAAACGCTTGGTGCCGCGCACTGGCGCGGAACCGGTGCTGGATCTTACCGGCAAATCGCGGCTGGATGAAGAGGGCGGTGTGTGCGCGGCACCGCGACACCTATACTTGGAGTGAGGTAATCCTCAACCCCGAGCGATGGGCGAGGAGGAATCTACCCGGTGGCCTCCGCCCCTCGCGTGCAAGGAGGAAGCCATGTTCCAGCATCTGCTGCTACCCGTCGACGGCTCGCCACTGTCCGAATCCGCTTTCAGGAAGGCGCTGGTGTTTGCCCGCGAGGCGCGAGCTCGGGTCACTCTGATCCGTGTGATCCCGGATTTCCATGTCTATACGTACCAGGTGGAGATGCTGGCCAATACCCGTGCGCGGTTCGAGCGGGAGGCCACCAGCAACGTGGCGGACTATTTGAAGACCCTGGCCGCCGAAGCCGAGGCGGCGGGCGTGTCTTGCGAGACCCTTGGCGTGATGCAGGACCACCCGTATCAGGCGATCATCCAGGCTGCCCAGGACAAGGGCTGCGACCTGATCGTGATGGCCTCGCACGGGCGCCGCGGCGTGCAGGGCGTGCTGATCGGCAGCGAGACCAACAAGGTGCTGACGCACAGCAATATCCCAGTGCTGGTGTATCGCTAGCGGCGCTTGAGCGGGGGTGCCGACAGGGCCGGCATGCGCATTCGCTCTCGCTCTTCTAGGCGGGAACGGTGGCCGTCTGACTCGATCCCGTCCAGTCCAGCACCACCTTGCCGCTATTGCCCGACAGCATGGCGGCAAAACCGGCTTCGAAGTCGCCGACGCTGTAGCGATGGGTGATCATGGGCGTCAGGTCGAGGCCGCTTTGCAGCATGGCGACCATCTTGTACCAGGTCTCGWACATCTYGCGGCCGTAAATCCCCTTGATCTCCAGCCCCTTGAAAATCACCTGGTTCCAGTCGATCGCCATCTTCGACGGCGGAATGCCGAGCATGGCGATCTTGCCGCCGTGGTTCATGTGCTCGAGCATGGTGGCGAAGGCGGTCGGCACGCCGGACATCTCCATGCCCACATCGAAGCCTTCCGTCATATGCAGCTCGGCGGCCACGTCTTTCAGATTCTCGTGCTGCACGTTGACGACGCGGTTGGCGCCCATCCTGCGCGCCAGCGCGAGACGGTAGTCGTTGACGTCAGTGATCACCACATTGCGCGCGCCCACATGGCGCGCGATGGCGGCGGCCATGATGCCGATGGGGCCGGCGCCGGTGATCAGCACGTCCTCGCCCACCAGGTTGAAAGACAGCGCGGTATGAGTGGCGTTGCCGAAAGGATCGAAGATGGCGGCGATCTCGTCCGGGATGTCGTCGGGAATGCGGAAGGCGTTAAAGGCCGGAATCACCAGGTACTCGGCGAACGCGCCGGGCCGGTTCACGCCCACGCCCACCGAATTGCGGCACAGGTGGCGGCGCCCGGCGCGGCAGTTGCGGCAAAAGCCGCAGGTGATGTGCCCTTCGCCGGACACGCGGTCGCCGATTTCCAGCCCGCGTACCTCCTGCCCGATGGCGACGATCTCGCCGACGTACTCATGCCCGACCTGCATCGGCACGGGGATGGTGTTCTGCGCCCACTCGTCCCATTTCCAGATGTGGATGTCGGTGCCGCAGATGGCGGTCTGGCGGATGCGGATCATCACATCGTTGTGGCCGACTTCCGGCTCGGGCACCTCGGTCATGGTCAGGCCGGGCGCGCGTTCAAGTTTGGCGAGGGCTTTCATGGGGAGCCTCCTGCACGAAGCTTAGGCGATGGCGCCGAACTTGCGGCCGACCTTTGCAAACGCGGCAACGGCCCGCTCGATCTGCTCCGCCGTGTGCGCGGCACTCATCTGCGTGCGGATCCGCGCCCGGCCCTTGGGCACCACCGGGAAGGAGAACCCGACCACATACACATGCTCCGCCAGCAACGCGTCCGCCATGCCGGAGGCCAGCGCGGCATCGCCCAGCATCACCGGGATGATGGGATGCTCGCCAGGCACCAGCGTAAAGCCCAGCGCCGTCATCTCGCGGCGAAAATGCTCGCCGTTCTCGCGCACGCGGGCGCGCAGCGCGGCGCCTTCCTCGCTGGCCAGCAGGTCCAGCACCTTCAGCGTGGCGGCGCAGATGCTCGGCGCCAGCGAGTTGGAAAAGAGATACGGGCGCGAGCGCTGCCTCAGCAATTCCACGATTTCCCGGTGCGCGGCCACGTAGCCGCCGGAGGCCCCGCCCAGCGCCTTGCCCAGCGTACCGGTGATGATGTCCACGCGGCCCTCCACGCCGCATAGCTCCGGCGTGCCGCGCCCGTGCTCGCCGACAAAGCCTACTGCGTGCGAGTCATCCACCATCACCAGCGCGCCGTAGCGGTCCGCCAGGTCGCAGATGGATTTGAGATCGGCAATGATCCCGTCCATCGAGAACACGCCGTCGGTGGCGATCAGCTTGAAGCGCGCGCCGGCGGCATGGGCCTCGCGCAGCCGCGCCTCCAGGTCGCCCATATCGTTGTTGCGGTAGCGGTAGCGCTTTGCCTTGCACAGTCGCACGCCGTCGATGATGCTGGCATGGTTCAGTTCGTCGCTGATCACCGCATCCTGGTCATCGAGCAGCGTCTCGAACAGCCCGCCGTTGGCATCGAAGCAGCTGGAGTACAGGATGCTGTCGCCGGTGTGAAGGAATTTGGCGAGCACCGCCTCCAGCGTTTTGTGGACCGACTGCGTGCCGCAGATGAAGCGCACCGACGCCATGCCGAAGCCATCCTGCTCCAGGCCGCGCCGCGCCGCGTCGATCAGGCGGCGATCGTCGGCCAGGCCCAGGTAGTTGTTGGCGCAGAAGTTCAGCACATGCTCGCCGCCCGCGAGCCGGATGTCGGCTGCCTGCGGACTGGCAATGACGCGTTCGGCTTTGTGAAAGCCGTCGGCTCGGATGGTGTCCAGCGTATCGCGGAGGTGGGAAAGATAGCGGTCGCGCATGGGAAGCCCCTGGCTAGGTTGTTGGGCGGCGTGGCTGGCGCCAGCCTCCATGGTATGGCGAAAGCCGGAGGAATACCGGTTTGCGATGCGCGTGTTTTGTGCTGCGCTGCGCAAGTGGCGGCCGGCGCGGGCTACCGATGCTGCTATGCGGCAGAGACCCGGCCAGTCCTTGAATCTGGATACTAAACCCAATGAAATCAAGCCTTTGTCTCTTTTCCTTGGGTTCGCCAACTCCTATTCTTAAGTCAGGTTGCGCATGCCACCGCGATCGGCGCGCATGCCGGCTAACGGCTTGCTTGCGGAGGCGGCCATGAACGAAGACACGCGGATTGCACCTATCGATCGAATCGTCTATTCGCGCCGGCACGGATCCACCGGCACCCTTATCGGCCACAACGCGCGGCGGCGCCGCCTGATTCAGGCCGCCGGGGCAACCGCGCTCGCTGCGGGCCTTGGCCCCTTTGTGCTGCCACGTCGGGCGCGGGCGGCCAAACACACCTTGAAGATCCTCCAGTGGAACCATTTCGTACCGGGCTACGACAAGTGGTTCGACAACACCTACGTGAAGGAATGGGGCCAGCGCAACGATACCGAGGTCATCGTCGATCACGTGGGAATCCCCGCGTTGGCCACGCGGGCCGCGGCCGAGGTTTCCGCGCAAAAAGGGCACGACCTGTTCATGTTCCTGTCGCCGCCCCCGGTGTACGAGGAGCAGGTCATCGATCACCGCGAGATCTACGAGGAATGCCAGCGCAAGCATGGCAGGCCGGTCGAGCTGGCGATCAAGAGTACGTATAACCCGAAGACGAAGAAGTACTTCGGCTTTTCCGACAGCTTCGTGCCGGACCCGATCAACTATCGCAAGGACCTTTGGGACGACGTTGGCATGGCCGCGCCCGATAACTGGCTGGATGTCCTTGCAGCGGGCAGGAAGATCAAGCAGAAACGCAATATTCCGGTCGGCATTGGCTTGTCCGCGGAACTCGACACCGCGATGGCGATGCGGGCCATCCTCTATGCATTCGGCGGCTCGGTGCAGGATGAGCGCCATACCGTGGTGCTGAACTCGAAGAATACGCTGGAGGCAGTCAAGTTCGTCAAGGCGCTGTACCAGGAAACCATGACGGCGGAGGTCTTGGCGTGGGACCCGTCGTCCAATAACCGAGCCATGCTCGCAGGCAAGATCTCGCTTTGCCTGAACGCGATTTCCATCACCCGCGAAGGCGAGAACAAGAACCTGCCGGTCACGTCGGACATCTGGCTCACGCAGGCCTTGCAAGGGCCGGTGCGGCGCATCGGCCTGGAGCATGTGATGGATTGCTACGTGATCTGGAAGTTCGCCGAGAACATTGCGGGCGCCAGGAAGTTCCTGGTGGACTATATCGACCACTTCCGCGAGGGCTTCCTTGGTAGCGAGTTCTACAACTTCCCGTGCTTCCCGGGCACGGTGCCGGACCTGCAGAAGCTGATCGCCGACGACCCCAAGGCCAGGCCGCGCGACAAGTACAAAGTACTGGGCAGCCTGAGGAATCAGGCCACCAACGTCGGCTTCCCTGGCTATGCCAACGCGGCCACCGACGAGATCTTCAATACATGGGTGCTCAACACCATGTTCGCCAAGGCCGCCACTGGCGACGAAACGCCGGAGAATGCCATCCGCGCCGCGGATGCGACCTGCAAGCGGATCTTCGCCAAGTGGCGGGAAAAAGGGCTGGTATGAGCCGCCGCCCCCGCCGGGCCGGCGGTGTCGGGACGGGCGTGGGCCGATGAGCCATGGCCACGGTGGAGACCCGCTCGCTCACCAAGCGCTTCGACGGCGGCAACGCCGTCGACGGCATCAGCCTTGCCGTGCGCGAGGCCGAGTTCCTGGTGCTGCTGGGCCCGTCTGGCTCGGGCAAGACCACCTTGCTGCGCCTGATCGCCGGGTTGGAAGCGCCCACCTCCGGCGACATCCTGGTGGGCGGCCGTGTCGTCACCGGGCTGCCGCCGCGCGCGCACAACATGGCAATGGTGTTCCAGAGCTACGCGCTCTATCCGCACCTGAGCGTGGCCGGCAACATCGCCTTCCCGCTGCAGGCGCAGCGCATGCCGCGCGAGGCGATCGCGCGCAAGGTGAACTGGGCCGCGGCGCTGTTCGGCATCGGCCACCTGCTGGCGCGAAAGCCGCGCCAGCTCTCCGGCGGCGAGCGCCAGCGGGTGGCGCTGGCGCGCGCGGTGGTGCGCGATCCGGTGGCCTTCCTGCTGGACGAGCCGCTCTCCAATCTGGACGCCAAGCTCAGGACTTCCGCGCGCGAGGAATTGCAGCAGTTGCAGCGGCGCCTGGCGGCCACCACGATCTACGTGACGCACGACCAGATCGAGGCGCTGGCGCTGGGCGACCGGGTCGCCATCCTCGACCACGGCCGCGTGCACCAGATCGGCACGCCGCAGCAAGTGTACGAGCACCCGGCCGATACGTTCGTGGCCAGGTTCATCGGCTCGCCGCCGATGAACCTGGTCGATACGGATGCGGTGGTGACGGGCTTCCGGCCGGAGCACTTCCTGCCGCGCGGTGTCTACGGCGACGATGAAATGCTGGAACCCTTTCCGTTCCATGTCACCCGCATCGAAAACCTCGGTTCCGACCGGCTGGTGTACGGCTTGCTGGAGCCACCGCTGCCGCCCGCCAAGGTCATCTCGCGGATTCCCTGCACGGTCACCTTCCCGCTGGAGACCGGTGCGCGCTACCCGTTCGTGGTGCGGCATGCCGACCTGAGGCGCTTTGATCCGCGTTCCGGCGCCAGCGTGAGCGCGGCGCCGTCAGGGAGGCCCGCATGAGCGCCCGGTCTTCCGCCGCGCTTGCGCCACAGGCCGGCGGCTGGCATGTGCTGGAGGGCGAGCGCTGGCTCGGCGCCCTGATGCTGGCGCCGGCACTCATCTACATCGCGCTGCTGCTCGGCTTTCCCTTCCTGCTGTCGATCTACTACAGCCTGTCCGACATCACCGTGGGCAGCCGCGCCATGCATTTCGTTGGCCTGGAGAATTTCCGGCGCATCGTGCAGACCCCCACCTTCTGGCGCTCGCTCGGCAATGCGCTTGTGTTCACGCTGGTGTCCCAGGCGCTGGTGGTGATTCTGGCCAAGATCCTGGCGTTGGCACTGCTGCGCGACTTTCGCGGCAAATGGCTGGTGCGGCTGCTGATCCTGCTGCCGTGGGTGGCGCCGATCTCGCTGGGTTCGATCGGCTGGCTGTGGATCTTCGATCCGGTCTACAGCATCATCAACTGGACGCTGCGCGCGCTCGGCCTGCTCGGCCCGAATACCTGGCCGGTCTGGCTGGGCCAGCCGGACCTGGCGATGGCGTCGGTGATCCTGGTGGATGTCTGGCGCCTGCTGCCGCTGGCCACGGTCATCATCCTGGCCGGCCTGCATGKCATCCCGCAGGATATCCACGACGCCGCCGCCATGGATGGCGCCGGTTTCTGGCGCCACCTGTTCCGCATCAATATCCCGCTGGTGATGCCGATCATGCTGGTGGCGCTTCTGTTCGGCATCGTGTTTACGCTCACCGACATGATCATCATCTTCGTGCTGACGCGTGGCGGGCCTTACGACACCACGCAGGTGCTGGCCAGCCTGGCATTTTTCACCGGCATCCAGGGCGGCGACCTGGCCGAGGGCGCGGCGATTTCGCTGTTCCTGTTCCCGCTGCTGGTAGCGGTGGTGGCCCTGCTGCTGACCGTCGCCAACCGCGCGGAGGTAGCCTGACATGCGTGCCGATGCAAATCGCTGGCAGCACCGTGGCGCGCGCTGGGGCGCACGCTTCGGCCATGTCGCCATCCTTGCCGTCTTCGCGGGGTTCTGTGCTTTTCCCTTCTACTGGATGCTGATCACCACCTTCAAGGATGTCCACGACCTGATCAACACCGCCAACAACCCCTTCCTGTTCAACCAGCCGCCCACCCTGGACAACCTGCGCGTGCTGTTCCTGGAGACCCAGTACCTGCGCTGGATCGCCAATACGCTGCTGGTGGGCGCGATGGTGGTGGCCATCACCCTGCTGCTGGCGGTGCCCGCCGGCTACAGCCTGGCCCGGCTGGCAGGCAGCCGCGGACGGCAACTGGCGATCGCCATCTTCCTGACTTACCTGATCCCGCCCACCATCCTGTTCATTCCCTTCTCCCGCATCATCGGCGCGCTCGGACTGCAGGATTCGCTGTGGTCGCTGGTGCTGGTGTACCCGAGTTTCACGGTGCCGTTCTGCACCTGGCTGATGATGGGTTTCTTCAAGGCGGTGCCGCGCGATATCGAAGAGGCGGCGATGATGGACGGGCTGAGCCGCTTCGGCGCCTTCCTGAAGGTGGTGGTGCCGCTGTCGTCGGCCGGCATCCTGACGGTGGTCATATTCACGCTGACGCTGGTGATGCAGGAATTCGTCTATGCCCTCACCTTTATCACCAGTTCGTCGCAGTACACCGTCAGCGTTGGCGTGCCGACCTTCCTGGTGCGCGGGGACGTCTATTTCTGGGGCTCCCTGATGGGCGCCTGCCTGGTCGTCAGCGTGCCGGTGGCGGTGCTCTACAACCTGTTCGTCGACCGCTTTGTCGCGGGCTTTACCGTGGGCGCGGTGAAGTGAACGGGCTTGGCGGTGGGCGGTGCCGAGCGCCCGATGCGCAGCCTTTGCGCTTCGAGAAGCCGGGCAGTGTCGAGCGCTGATCCTCGGCCAGCGCAGATGCCATGAGCACTAGCCACCGCCTCGAACTCGGTTACAATCGCGCCATGTTTCGCGCAGACCGCCCCTCCTTCTTCCGGGGAGTCCTGCTGCTGTTGCTGTTCGCAATGCAGCTCCTGACCCCGCTTCTGCACGGCCATCTCGGAACCCCGAAACTCCATGGCCTGCATGTGCACACGGCGCTGCAAGGTGCGGTTAATTCCTATTCTCCTTCCGCTTCGCCCAACGCTTCCGCTGCCCACGATGGCAGCGCGCTGGTCGCGGTCGAGCCGCTGGAGGTCGATGTACAGACCGCCATCGGCCCCATTGCCTTTACCCTCCACGTACAGGCCGCCGATGTGCTCGTCGGCGTGGTCTTCGCGTTCCTGCTGTTTGCGGCGCTGCCCTTGCCGGCACCCCGGCGCCTGCCCTGGCGCGAACGCACGCCGCCCCGATGGCGTGGCGGCGATAGCAGGCCGCCTCCGGCGCACGCTCCTCCCTTCGCCTCCTGATTCCCCCGCCGGCCACGCCGGCGGTGCACGCTCGCGCGCCTGACCGGGACCGGTCAAGGCGCGCCGGGCGCTTCCATCCTGCTTTGGAGTCAGGCATGTTTTCCCGTCGCATGTTGTTCGTTGGCGCATTGCTTGCGTCAGCGCTGTTTCCCGTCGGCATGGCGCGCGCGCAGGCGCTGGCCTTGTCCGATGCCCAGGCCCGCGCGCTCGGCGTGCGGTTCGAGCCGGTCGCCAGTGCCGCGCAGGTTGAGATTGGCGCCAGCGGGCGCGTGGTGCTCAAGCCCGATGCGCAGTACGTGGTGGCCGCGCCTTATCCCGGCATGGTCGCGCGCGTGCTGGTGGCGATCGGCCAGCCGGTGCGTGCCGGCCAGGCGCTTGCCACCTTTGCCAGCCCGCAGTTGTTCGAGGCGGGGCGTGCGCTGGCCGAAGCGCGCTCGCAGGCCAACCTGGCGCGGCTCGCGCTGGCGCGGGACCGCAGCTTGCATGAAGACGGCATCATCCCCGGCAGCCGCTGGCAAGCCACGCAGGCGCGCGCCGCAGAGGCGGCGGCAATGGTGCGCGCCCGCGAGGCCGAGA
This sequence comes from Cupriavidus sp. 05N39, assembly GCF_056397325.1. Lineage (NCBI taxonomy): Bacteria > Pseudomonadati > Pseudomonadota > Betaproteobacteria > Burkholderiales > Burkholderiaceae > Cupriavidus > Cupriavidus sp. 05N39. The sequence continues at coordinate 30,669 of NZ_JBFTNE010000022.1, read as the reverse complement.
TGGGCGCCGCGGGCATCGTGTTCGCCAGTGGCTCTGGCGAACCCCAACTGGTGGCCGGCCGCGCCGGGCTGATCGCCGAGGTGAACGCGGTGCCCGGCACGCGCGTGGACGGCGCGGCGCCGTTGTTCCGCATCGTCGATCCCACCGCGCTGGAGCTTGACCTGCTGGTCGGCCGCGACATGCCGGCCCCCACTGGCGGCGAGCGCGTGGAAGTGCGCCAGCGCGGCGCCACCGGCAAGGTGGCCGGCGTGGTGCCGGCGAGCGACGGCACCGCCGCCGTGCGCGTGCGCGCGGCGCTGGACCAACGCGGCAGCCTGCAGGCCGGCGAAAGCGTGAATGTGATCGTGCACTTGCGTAGCGCGCCCGACGCCACCGGCGCGGGCCGCGCGCGGGTACCGGCTGCCGCGCTGACGTACTGGCGCGGCACACCCGGCGTGTTCGTGGCGAACAAGGCCGGCGTGCGCTACCAGACCGTGGTGGTCGAGGCCGTGGACGATGCCGCGGCGACCGTGCGGGCCGCGCTGCCGGCCGGCACGCGGGTTGCGGTCGGCGGCGTGGGCGCGCTCAAGGGCATGCTGGCGGGAGGTCAGTGATGCTCGCCGGCCTGATTGAATTCTCCCTGCGCCAGCGGGCGCTGGTGCTGATTGCCGCCTGCGTGCTGGCGGTGGCCGGCGCGTGGGCATACCTGAAGTTGCCCATCGATGCCTTCCCGGACATCTCGCCCACCCAGGTCAAGGTCATCCTGAAGATTCCCGGCATGACGCCGGAGGAAGTGGAGCAGCGCGTCTCCACGCCGGTCGAGCAGGAACTGCTTGGCATTCCGCACAAGACCATCGTCCGCTCGGTATCGAAGTACGGCATCAGCGACGTGACGGTCGATTTCGAGGAGGGCGTGGACAGTTACTGGGCCCGCCAGCAGGTGTCCGAGCGGCTGTCCGGACTGATGCGCGATTTGCCGCCCAACGCCATCGGCGGGCTGGCGCCGATCACCACGCCGCTGGGCGAGATGTTCATGTTCACAGTGGAAGGCGATGGCTTCTCGCTCGCCGAGCGGCGCCGCGTGCTCGACTGGGTGATCCGCCCGGCCTTGCGGACGGTGCCTGGCGTGGCCGACGTCAACGCGCTGGGCGGCGCGGTGCGCAGCTACGAAGTCATCCCCGACCCGGCGCGGCTGCGCGCCCGCGCGGTCACGCTGGAGCAACTGCGCCAGGCGCTCGACGCCAACAACCGCAACGATGGCGCGGGCCGGGTGGAGCAGGGCGACGAGAACTGGGTGGTGCGCGTGGAAGGCGGCGTGCGCGGCGTGGAAGACTTGCGGCAGATCGTCATCGATGCGCCCGGCGCGCGCAATGGCATGCCGCTGGTGACGGTGGGCGATGTGGCCACCGTCAGGCTCGGCGTGGCCACGCGCAACGGCGCGGTCAGCAAGGACGGCCGTGGCGAAGCGGTCGAGGGGCTGGTGCTGGGCTTGCGCGGCGCCGATGCCCGCCAGCTGGTCACCGCCGTGCAGGCCAGGCTGGACGAGCTGGCGCCCCAGCTGCCCAAGGGCATGTCCACGCACGTGTTCTACAACCGCGGCGAACTGGTCACCCGTGCCGCCAATACCGTGGTGCGCGCGCTGATTGAAGCCAGCCTGCTGGTGGTGGTGACGCTGTACCTGTTTCTCGGCGGCCTGCGCGCGGCGCTGGTGGTGGCGGCCACCCTGCCGCTGTCGATGCTGGCAACCTTCCTGCTGATGCGCTACGTGGGCCTGAGCGCCAACCTGATGAGCCTCGGCGGCCTGGCGATTGCGCTTGGCATGCTGGTGGACGCGGCGGTGGTGGTGGTGGAGAACATCGAGTCCGCCCTGGCGCGGGCGCACGGCCACAAGAGCGATCCGTCGCTGCGTGGCGCGGTGATCCRCCATGCCGTTGCCAGCGTGGCGCCGCCGATGCTGGCCGGTGTGTCGATCATCGCCATCGTATTCCTGCCGCTGTTGTCGCTGCAGGGCCTGGAGGGCAAGCTGTTCGGGCCGGTGGCGCTGACCATCGTGCTGGCGCTGGCGTCGTCGGTGGTGATCGCGTTCACCGTGGTGCCTGCGCTGGCATCGATGCTGCTGCGCGCGCATGCCGACGAGGCGCCGTACCTGATGCGCAAGGTGGCGAGCGGGTTTGCCCGGCTGCAGGACTGGAGCGCGCAGCATCGCCGCATCGTCTTTGCCGCGGCGGGCGCGGCGCTGGCCCTGGCGGTGGCGCTCTACCTGTCGGTGGGCAAAACCTTCATGCCCACCATGGACGAGGGCGACCTGATCGTGCAGTTGCAAAAGGCGCCGTCGGTCTCGCTGGCCACTTCGGTGGACCTGGACCTGCGGGTGCAGCGGGCGCTGCTGGCCGAGGTGCCGGAGATCCGCTCGATCGTGGCGCGCTCCGGCTCGGACGACCTTGGCCTGGACCCGATGGGGCTGAACGAGACCGACACTTTCCTGGTGCTAAAGCCAAAGGACCAGTGGCGCGGCAGCAAGGAAGATATCGCCACCGCCATCCGCCACGTCATGGAACGCTTCCCGGGCGTGGTGTACGGCTTCACCCAACCCATCGAGATGCGCGTGTCGGAAATGCTGACCGGCACGCGCGGCGACGTGGCGATCAAGGTGTTCGGCAACGATCTCGGCGCCATCGACACGGCCGCGCAGGCCATCGCAGCGCGCGTGCGCAAGATCGCCGGCGCGGCGGAAGTCATCGCGCCCAGCAACGAGGGCGTGCAGTACCTCACGCTCGCGCTGGACCGCGCGGCCGTCGGTCGCGCGGGGCTTTCCGGCGACGCGCTGCAGGCGTTGCTGCGCGCGCAGGTGGAAGGCGAGCGCATTGGCATCGTGCCGGAGGGCACCGTGCGCACGCCGCTGATCCTGCGGGGCGCCGAAAGCCTGCGGCAGACGCCGGAGATGTTCACCAGCCTGCAGGTGACGGCACCGGATGGCACGCCCTGGCCGCTCACCTCGTTGGCGCAGGTGCGGCGCGTGGAAGGGCCGGTGCGGATCAACCATGAAGACGGCGGACGCTTCGCGGTGATCCAGGTCAGCGTGGAAGGGCGCGACCTGACCGGCTTCGTGCAGGAGGCGCAAGCCGCCGTGGCTGGCCTGGCCGGGCTGCCCAAGGGGCTGCGCGTGGTTTGGGGCGGGCAGTTCGAGAACCAGCAGCGCGCCGCCGCGCGTCTTGCGCTGGTGGTGCCGCTCGCGCTGGGCGCCATCTTCCTGCTGCTGATGCTGACCTTCCGCTCGATCCGGCAGGCGGCGCTGGTGATTGCCAATATCCCGTTCGCGCTGGTGGGCGGCATCGCCGCGCTGCGGGTGGCGGGCGAATACCTCTCGGTGCCTGCCTCGGTGGGCTTTATCGCGCTGCTTGGCATTGCCGTGCTCAACGGTGTGGTGCTGGTCTCGCATTTCAACACCTTGCTGGAGGAGGGGCGGCCAGTGGCGGAGGCAGTGCGCACTGGCGTGCGCGACCGCTTGCGGCCGGTGCTGATGACCGCCTGCATCACCGCGCTGGGCATGATCCCGCTGCTGCTGGCGACCGGGCCGGGCTCGGAGATCCAGCGTCCGCTGGCCATCGTCGTCTCGGGCGGGCTGGTGAGTGCCACCGCGCTGACCTTGCTGCTGTTACCGCTCTTGTTCGAGCGCTACGGCGTGGCGCGTTCGCGTGAGGAAAACCAGGGCCGCATGGAACAAGGAGAGGGGCAATGAAGAGCGCAACCAGGAGCGCGAAGGGCGCAACGAAGGGCGCAATGCGCGGGATTGCCGCCGCTTCGGCATTCGCCGTGGCAACGGCCGTCTCCCTGATGGCCGCAACCGGCGGCATGACGAGTACCGCGTGGGCGCAGGCGATCCGGCCGGCCGAAGCCGGCATCTTGCCTCCGGAAGCCGCCGTGCGCGAGGCGGTCGGCCAGTCCCCCGACGTGCAGATGGCCGAAGCGCACCGCGACGCGGTGCTGGCCCGCGCGGACGGCATCCGTGCCGGCACCGCCGAGGCCGTGGTGCGCGCCATCGGGCAGGGCCGGCAGGTGCGGGAGCCGTCCGAGCGGTATGCCGAAGGGCAACTGGCGCTGGAGCGCCCGCTGCGGTTATGGGGCAAGGCCGATGCCGATGGCGCGCTGGCCGATGCGACCGTGCAGTCCGGCCAGCTCGCCGTGATGGATGCGCGCCATGAGGTCTCGCGGCAGATCCTGTCGCTGTGGTTCGCGGCGCTGCGCGCGCAGCAGGCAAGGGTCGCGGCGCAGGGCAACGACAGCCTGGCCGCGGAGTTGGCGAGCGTGACCGCGCGGCGCGTACAGGCAGGCGATGCGGCGCGCATGGATCACGAACTCTTGCTGGCCGAGCGCTCCCGCACGGCTGCCGCGCTGGCTAGCGCGCGGGCGGCCGAGGCAGCGGCGCAAGCCGAGCTGCGGGCGCGCTTTCCGGGGCTTGGCGTGCCCGGCGGCCTGCCTGCGGAGGTGCGCCTGCAGGCCTTGCCGGACGATTCCGCCGACGCGCTGCGCATCCGCTATGTGGAGGACAGCCACGAGTTCCGCCTTGCTCAGTCCGAGGAGATGCAGGCGCAGCGGCAGGCCCGGCGCACCGACCTGGAGCGCAAGCCCGACCCGACCGTGGGCGTGTTCTTCACGGTCGAGCGCGGCGGCGCGGAGCGGATTGCCGGTGTGAGCATCGCCATGCCGCTGGGCTCGGCGCACCGGCGCGCGTCGGCGGTGGCGGCCGCCGCCGACGCGGAGGCAGCGGCCCGCCGCCGCCTGTCGGTGGAGCGCCGGATCGGTGCGGAGTTCGAGGTGCAGTATCGCGGGCTGGAAGGCAAGCGGGCCGCGGCCATGGCCCAGTCCGAGGCGCTGGCGCTGCAGCGCAGCGCCGCCGCGCGCACCGGGCGGGCCTACAAGGCGGGCGAAACCGGCTTGAGCGAACTTCTGATCATCCGGCGCGCGCTGGCCGACACCACGCTGGCCGAACGGGTGGCCATGGTCGACGCGCTGGAAGCGGACAGCCRGCTGCGGCTGGACCTGCACCGGATGTGGGATTTCGACGACTGAGGCGCGGGGCGCCCACTAACGGCGACGCGCGGTGGGCGCGTCGCCCGCGGCCCCGGCACTGGCCAGCAGGCCGCGCAGGAAGACCATGAGCATGCGGCCCGTGGGGTCGGGATGCGTCGTGGTCCGTTGCAGCGCAAGCCCATGCGCAAGCGCCATGAAGCTGGCGGCCAGCTCTTCCGGTGCAGCCGGCGGTATGCGGCCAAGGTGCCGGAACAGCCGTTCGATCAGGCGGCCGAGTTCCGCACGGTGCGTTTCCCAGACGGTGCGATATGCGCCGGCGAACGCCGGGCTGCGATTGGCGTGCATTTGCAGCTCGATCGAGAGCATGGCCCAGTCCGTCTCCGCGTTGAGCGTCGCGGCCCAGGCATCCAGGCCCGCGAGCACCTCGCCGCCCGGGCGTTCCGCGGTATCGAACACCATGGCAAGCTGCCGCGCCTCGGCTTCCATATGGCCGCGCAGCAGATCGAGCAGCAGCGCCTCCTTGTCAGGAAAGTTCGAGTAGAACGCACCCTGCGAATAGCCAGCTTCCTCCGCGATATCCCGGATCGACGTGCCGCCGAAGCCGCGCTGCACGAATAGCCGCCGTGCTGCATCGAGCAGGCGTTCGCGGGTTTGCGCCTGGCTTTGCTCGCGGCTTAGCCGCTTTCGTGGGGTGGGTTGGTTCATTGGCGTGGCGGGTGGTGATAGCGATAGCCATTGATGTTGGGAATTCAACTGCTATGATAACGGATATCAATTGATATCTGAATTCGCAATGAACGTCGAAATGCAGGGGCTGCCATGAATTTGAATACCGCTTTCGTTACCGGGGCCACCGGTTTGCTGGGCAACAACCTCGTGCGCGCGCTGCTTGGCCGCGGCGTGGCCGTCAAGGCGCTCGTCCGTTCGCCGGAAAAAGGACAGCAGCAATTCGCCGGCCTGGCCGGCGTCGAACTTGTGGTTGGCGACATGGAGAACGTTCCCGCTTTCGTGCCGGCCCTGCGCGGCTGCGACGTGGTGTTCCATACCGCGGCCTTCTTCCGCGACAACTACAAGGGCGGCAGCCACTGGGAAACGCTCAGGCGCATCAATGTCGATGGCACGGCCGCCCTGATCGGGCAAGCCTATGCCGCTGGTGTCCGGCGCTTCGTGCAGACCTCGTCCATTGCCGTGCTGAACGGCGCGCCGGGCGCGGTGATCGATGAGACCAACGATCGCGATCCCGCCGAGGCGGACGACTACTATCGCAGCAAGATCCTGGCGGACCGCGCGGTACAGGACTTTCTCAAGGCAACCCCTGACATGCACGCCACCTTCGTGCTGCCCGGCTGGATGTGGGGGCCGGGCGATATCGGCCCGACTTCCGCCGGCCAGGTGGCGCTCGACACGGTGCTGGCCAAGCTGCCGGGACTGGTTCCAGGGAGTTTCTCCGTGGTCGATGCCCGCGACGTCGCGCTGGCGCAGATCGCCGCCGCGCAGCGCGGCCGGCGTGGCGAGCGCTATCTCGCGGCGGGCCGGCATATGACGATGCGCGAGCTGATTCCGCTGATCGGCCGCGTCGCCGGTGTGCCAACGCCGGCGCGCGCGCTACCGCTGCCTCTGCTGTATGCGCTCGCCGGCGTACAAGAGATCTACGCGCGCCTGAGCGGCAAGCCGGTCCTGCTCAGCCTGGCCACCGTGCGGCTGATGGTGAGTGAAGCGGACCGGACCCGTTTCAGCCACGCCAAGAGCGAGCGCGAGCTGGGCCTGGGATTCAGGCCGGTCGAGGAAACGGTGCGCGATGTCATCTCCTGGTACCGGGGGCACGGCTGGCTGCCCGCCGGACATGGCGCGCTGATTCGCTAGCGGGTACGCCGCAGGCGGCTGCGCTATTCACAATTTCGCTTGCGCTTCCCGCTCGAGCAACTCGCGCTTGCGCTCCACGCCCCAGCGGTAGCCGGACAGGTTGCCATCGCTGCGCACCACGCGATGGCAGGGAATCGCCACGGCGAGATGGTTGGCGCCGCAAGCCTGCGCCACCGCGCGCACGGCCTTGGGTGCGCCGATGCGCGCGGCGATCTCGGCGTAGCTGGCGGTCGTGCCGGCAGGAATTTCCCGCAGCGCTTGCCACACGCGCTCCTGGAACGCCGTGCCGCGGACATCCAGCGGCAGGTCCAGGCCCAGCGACGGCGCTTCGATCAGGCCGACCACCCGCGCGATCCATTGCTCGAAGCCGGCATCGCCGCCAATCAGGTTGGCCTTGGGAAACTGGTCCTGCAACTCGCGCGCCAGCGCGTCGGGGTCGTCGCCCAGCAGGATCGCGCACACGCCACGCTCGCTGCGCGCGACCAGGATCGAGCCGAGCGAGCACTCTCCGACGGCAAAGCGGATGTCGGTATTGGCGCCACCCGCGCGGTACCGGCTTGCCGTCATGCCAAGCATCTGGTCCGAGGCCTCATAGAAGCGGCTGTTGGAGTTGAAGCCCGCGTCGTAGATGGCTTCGGTGACGGAGCCGCCGCGGCCGAGCTGCGTGCGCAGCTTGCGCGCGCGGTGCGCGTCGGCGTAGGCCTTCGGCGTGAGGCCGGTGACCGCCCTGAAGACACGGTGGAAGTGATAGGGGCTCAGGCCGGACTGCGCGGCGAGCGTGTCCAGCGTGGGCGGACTGTCCGCGCGTTCGATGGCCCGGCAGGCCCCGGCGACGAGGGCGGCGTGCTGCGCGGCAACCGCAGCCTGATCTGCCGCCGCGCGCTGGCTCGGGCGGTAGCCGGCCGCTTCGGCGGCCTCGGGCGTGTCGAAGAATTCCACGTTCTCCGGACGCGGCAGGCGAGACGGGCTGCCGGGCCGGCAGTAGATGCCGGTGGTCTTCACGGCATAGACGAAATCGCCATCGGCAGCCGGGTCGCGGGCGAGCACGCGTGCCCAGCGCGGGTCGCGTTCGGCGGAGGTCAGCGGGATTTCCATGGTGGTCCTCGTGCTGGGTGTCTGGTGGCGTTTCATGGGTTCACTGTATGCCGGTGGAGCGGGCTGCGCACTCCGGCTCTTGCGGTCAAATTCCGCGGGTGGATTCCGCGTTACCCCTACAGGGCATCATGGAAGATGATCCCCACCGTATGCCGCTGGCCCGAGCGCAGGCGGCTGACGCCGTGGCGCAGCTTGACCCGGTAGCTGCCGCGCGTGCCTTGCACCGGGCGCTGGTTGACCGCGAACACCACCGCGTCGCCCTTGCGCAGCGGCACCACCTCGGCGCGGGACTGCATGCGCGGGCGCTGTTCCGTCAGCACGAATTCGCCGCCGGTAAAGTCCTGGCCCGGCTCGGAGAGCAGGATGGCTGCCTGGATCGGGAAGACGTGTTCGCCGTACAGGTCCTGGTGCAGGCAGTTGTAGTCGTCCGGGCCGTACTGGAGGATCAGCGGGGTGGGGCGTGTCTGGCCGGCTGCGTGGCAGCGTTTCAGGAAATCGGCGTGCCGGGCGGGGTAGCGGGTGTCGATGGCCATGGCTTGGTTCCAGCGGTTGGCTATCGGGACGAGGTGGGGATATAGCGCGCCGCGCAGGCTTTCGATCAGGGCAGGCAGGGGGTAGCTGAAATACTTGTATTCGCCTTGGCCGAAGCCGTGGCGGCTCATTACCACGCGGGAGCGGAAGGGCGTGTCGAGGGGGTAAAGGGCCGCGAGCGTATCGCACGCGTTGGGGGCGAGCAGGTTTGCCATGACGGCGTAGCCGTGGTGGTCCAGGTTCTGCGCGATGGCGTCCCAGTCCAGGGTCTCCAGGGTCTCTACGCGCGGGGTGGCCTCTTCAATGGTATTCGCGCTGCGGGTTGCCGTTGCCTGGCTTGCTTTCATGCTGCGGCCTTTCGTGGTTCGTGTCGATGCAACGAACTTTAGAGGAGGATCCCGGCGGCATCACTCCGTGTCTTGCTGTTGAATTCTCTTGTTCGTGCATGCTCTCCCCGCGCCTGGCGCCCGGATGTGCGCCGCCCGCTGCCCTGCCAGTTCGCCGCGCTTGCTTTTGGCTCCCACTCGCCTATGATCTCGTGAATCGTTTTAGTAAACCGTTTTACTGAAACGCTTAATACCAAGTTGCCCGGCCCTGCTCATGATGGAGTCTTACGACGTGTGTAATGCTTTTCGCCGCAAGATCATGAAGTCCTCGCTGGCGCTTGCCGCGGGTTCCGCGCTGCCGCGCGTTGCGATGGGCGCCGATGCGCCGGTGGTGCTGCGCTGTTCCTCGGCCATGCCGGTGGACCAGAGTTCGGCCCAATACCTGTGGTTCGAGCGCTTCCGCGAATGCTTGCGCGCGGCGGTGGGCGAGCGCATCCGTGTCGATTATTTTCCGAACGGGCAGTTGGGCAAGGAGGCCGATGTGGTGCAGCAGGTGCGCCTGGGCTCGATCGACATGATGGTCACCGGCAGTTCGATCTGGGCCACCGCATTGCCTGAGCTGGCACTGCTTGACCTGGGCTATCTGTTCGACGGCTGGACGCACCTGGCGCGCGCGCTGGATGGCGGCGTGGCCGCGCGGTTCGATGCCATGCTGCGCGAGCGTACCGGTTGCCGCGTGATCGGATGGGGCGCCTTCTTCAACGCGCGCAGCGTCTATACCCGCCATCCGGTGACCTCGCTGGCGGCGCTTCAGAAGGTGAAGCTGCGCGTGCTGCCCACGCAGATCTTTGTCGACACCTTTCGCTTGATGGGCGCCATTCCCACGCCGATTCCCTTCAACGAGGTCTATACGGCGGTACAGACCGGCGTGGTGGCGGGCTTCGAGCACGACGCCGCCAGCGTGCTGGCCAACAAGCTCAATGAGGTGGTCGGGCATTGCTGGCTGACCGAGCACCTGTTCAGTGCCAGCGTTGCCGTGCTGGGCAAGCGGGCATGGGAAAAGCTGCCGCTCGAGCTGCAGGCGCCGCTGTTGCAGGCGGCCGCGCAGGCCAGCGCCTACCAGCGCGAGGTGGCGCCGCAGCGTGGCCAGCGGGCCATGGATGCGCTGCGCCAGCTCGGGTTGGCCTTTCATCCCATGCGCGCCGCGGAGCGGGAGTCGGTCCGCTCTCGCATGCAGGCGCAGCTATGGCCGGGATTCACCGCCAGCTATCCGGCTACCCGGCCGCTGCTGGCGGCGATCGAAGCCGCGCGCGCCTGAGCAGCATGGGCGTGCCATCTTGTCTTTGCGCGCAAGGCGCGGCGGTATGAGCGCGAACCCGCTGGACGATGCCGCGGGCGTCGCCGCACGCGCCCCCGATGGGCGAGCCGGCAGCGTGCCGGGCCGCCTGTCCAGGCTGGCCGAATACCTCTGCGCGGCAGCGCTGGCCGCCGACGTATTGCTGGTGTGCGCATCGGTAATCTGCCGCTACCTGCTGCACGCGCCGCTGGAGTGGGCCGAGGATGCGGCGCGGCTGTTGATGGCGGTACTTGTGTTCTTCGGCGCCGGCACGGTGCTGGCGCGCGGCCGGCATCCCGGCTTCGAGGTCTTTCGCAACCGGCTGCCGGGCAGGTGGCATTCTCTTGCCACGCGGCTGTGCGCGTGGATGATCGCGGCGGTGTCGGTCATGCTGTTCGCTTCATCGGTGCTGCTGCTGCTCGACGCGCGCAACGTCAGCACGCCGCTGGGCCTGCCGCAGTGGCTCCATGTCTTGCCGGCTTGCCTGGGCAGCCTGTACCTGAGCGCGATCGCGCTCGCCAATGCACTGAGGGGGGGCCGTGCCAGGTGGCTGGCCTTGTTGCTGGCGACGTTGCTGTGCGCCGCAGTGTGGGCGTGGAACACGCTGTCCGGCACGGTGGCCGGCAGCGGCTGGCAGGTTCCGCCGTGGCTGCTGCTGGCCGTGGGTTTTGCCGGCGGCATGCTGCTGGGCATGCCGATTGCCTTCGTGCTGGGGCTGGCCGCGCTGCTGTATTTCCTGGCAGAGCCGTCGCTGCCGCTGATCGTCTATTCGCAGCAGGTGCTATCCGGCATGGATCATTTCGTGCTGCTGGCGATCCCCTTCTTCGTGCTGGCGGGCCTGCTGATGGAGGTCAACGGCATGTCGGCGCGGCTGGTCGAGTTGCTGGTGCTGGCCTTCGGCCGCGTGCGCGGTGCCATGAACCTGATCGCCATCGTGGCGACGGCGGTCTTCTCCGGGGTGTCCGGCTCCAAGCTGGCGGACATTGCCGCGGTGGGCGGCATTGTGGTGCCGGCGGTGCGCCGCACGCGGCAGGATGCCAACGAAACCGCGGCGGTGCTCGCCAGTTCCGCCGTGATGGCGGAGACCATCGCCCCGTGCATCAACCTGATCCTGATGGGTTTTGTCGCAAACATCTCCATTGGTGGCCTGTTCCTGGCCGGCGTGGTCCCGGCCGCGGTGATGACGCTCGGCCTGATCGTCCTCGCCGTGGCCCGCGGCAGCCGCATCGATCCCGCCCTGGCCTTTCCGGTGCGCAAGTCCAGGCGCAAGCTGGCCGGCGGCGCGCTGGCCACCCTGCTGATGATCGCGATGATCGGCAAGGGCGTGACATCGGGCATGGCTACTTCGACCGAGGTGTCCGCCTTTGCGGTGGTCTACGCGTTGCTGGTGGGGGTGCTGGTGTTCCGCGAGCTCGATGTGCGCGCCGTGGTGCGCCTGTTCGCGCGGGCCGCGGCCATGACCGGCAGCATCCTGTTCGTGATCGCGACGGCATCGAGCCTGGCATTCGCGCTGTCGATCCAGCAACTTCCCGGCCTGCTCCAGCACGCCATGACCGGGCTGGCGGTGCAATACGGCAGTACCGCCTTCCTGCTGGTGTCGGTGCTGCTGACGATCGTGTTTGGCACCATCCTGGAGGGCGCGCCGGCGCTCATCCTTTTTGGTCCGCTGCTGGCGCCCATTGCCGGGCAGGCCGGCGTGCATCCGCTACACTTCGGCACTGTGATGGTGATCGCCATGGGGTTCGGCCTGTTCATGCCGCCACTGGGCCTGGGGCTGTTCGCCACCTGCGCGATGACCGGCACGCGCATGGAGCAGGTCGCCGGGCCGATGCTGAAGTACCTGGCGCTGCTGTTGCTGATTTTGCTGCTGTTGGTCCTGATGCCATCGCTCACGCTATGGCTACCCCGCCTGATGAAGCTGGCATGAGAACCCGATAATGGCAACCATACAAGACGTCGCCAGACTGGCAAACGTGTCCGTGAGCTCCGTTTCCAACGTGCTCAACGGACGCACCGAACGGCTCAATCCCGCCACCTTCGAGCGGGTGCAGGAGGCGATCCGCACGCTCGGCTTCCGCCCCAGCCAGGTTGCGCGCCAGCTCAAGACCGGGCAGACGCCCATGCTGGGCCTGCTGGTGCCTTCCACCGCCAATCCGATGTACGGCCAGCTCGCGCTGAAGATCGAGGCCGAAGCGCAGCGCCAGACCGGCTATCGCGTGCTGCTGGGCAACACCAACCGCGACCGGGAGCAGGAGTCGCGCATGCTCGACGACCTGCTCTCGTTTGGCGTGCACGGCGTGATCATCGTCTCGTCGCTGACCGACGAGCAGCATTTCGAGCCGGCGACCCGCCAGGGGCTGGCGATGGTGAGCTACGACGGCGGCGCCGATCCCAACATGCCTGCGCGCATCGACCATATCGCGCCCGACAACTTCCAGGCAGGCCACCTGGCCGCCTCGCACCTGATCGCCCTTGGCCACCGGCACATCGCATTCGTCATGCCCGCCGGGCGCACCGTCAGCCGCGCGAGCAAGATTGCCGGCTTCGAGGCCGCGGCAACAGAGGCCGGGATCGCGGAAACGGCAGAGGTGATAGAGTGCCCGCCCGCCGCGCACTATGGCGATGCCGAACTGGCCGAACTGGGCCAGGTCCTGGCCGCGCGGCTGGCGCGCACCACGGCGCGCCCGACCGGGCTGATCGCGGTCAACGACATGATGGCGATCGGGCTGATGTCGGGCTTGCACCAGGCCGGTTTGTCGGTGCCGGCCGACGTTTCAGTGATTGGCATGGACGATATCGGCATGTGCTCGTACACCAATCCCGCGCTCACATCGGTGGCCATGCCTTTTGGCGACATGGCGGAGGCCATGGTGCGCCGGGTCATGCTGCGGCTGGCGCAACCCGGCCTGGCGCCGATTCGCCTGTGTTTCCCCAGCGGCCTGGTGGTGCGCCAGTCCACCGCGCCGCCGCCTGCCGTCAACCGCGTGGCCGGCGCGCCGACCCGAAGGCGAGGCTGACCCGTGCATTGCAGCCCGTGGCGGCCGGGGGGGAGCCCGCCGCCAGGGGCTGGTGGTGACGCGCACGGCGTGCGCGTGATGGTGTTGGAATGATCTGTATCGTGGAGGAGCGAGAGATGGTGCCCGACAAACCGGAACGCCGGCTGGCAGGACCGGCCAGAACCTATATCGAGGCGGGATACGCCATTGAAGTGGATATCCTGCAAGTGGAGGACGGAAGCTGGGGATCGCTCGTCCGCCTGTCAAAGCTGGCCGACGGCCTGGTGCCCGCCGCGCACTTCATGCTCAACCGCACATTCGAGGACCGCGCCATGGCGTTTTCCTACACACTGGCGCTGACGCGCGCATGCGTAACGCAGTTCGCACCGGCCGCGGCGACCACGATCGCCGAGTTGCTCAGGTCCGGCAACGGCGGGGGGGCCGACACGGCTGACGAATAGGGAGCAGGCCGCGGCGAGAGGCTATTCAGGACGATTTCGACGAGGCGCAAAGCAGATGAGACGACCGGAATGACATAGCGCCGGCCCTGGCCGGCGCCTGGCGTCCGGATGACGATCGCGACGGCACGCGCGGCCATTACCTGGCTGAGCGGCACGTTGCGGCAAGTGCGGAAGGGGGGCCCACCAGGCAATCAGGGGGGCAGCATGGAAAACACCGCGGTGTTCGCAAGGCAGGAACTGGACACTTATTTTGCTTCGTATGTCGGCATGGAGGGCGGGAATCCGCGGGGTTCGGTCTGGTTCTGCGACAGGAGTCCGAATCCCTGGTCCGAGCACCTGAAAGCGCCGCTCGAGCCCCGCATGGCGCCGTTGTCGTGGGACCGCGCGTTTCGTGAAGCGCATCGGGGCAGCATGGGCAAATGGCTTAGTCACCAGCGCATTGCCCGCATCATGGCCGCCGCCCGCGCCGAGGTGCTGGGCCTTCGCGATGCCGATGCCGACTGGAAGTCGTATTACGAGCACTGCCTGTATTCGTCCTGCGGCGCCGAGTTCAAGCTCAACCTGTTTCCCGTGCCCGTGCAGCTCGATGGCCTGACCCCCTGGTCCAGGGTGTTCCGCGGCCAGCCCGAACTGGTGCCCAAGGAGCGTTACCTGGACCTGTGCCGGTACGGCGGACGCTTCCGCTTCCTGGCCGAGATGTGCGCGCGCTGGCGGCCAAAGGTGGTGGTGTGCCTGGGCCATCGGCACACCGAGGATTTTGTCAGTGCATTCGCGCTGGACGGCGCGGCGGTGCAAGAGCGGCAGTTGCAGCCCGCCGACCTGGTGAAATCCCTGCGCGTGTTCACGCGCGACGACAGCACCTGGATTATCTGCCCGGCACTGGCCGGCCCCTCCGGCCTGACCTCCGACGTGCTCCTCAGTGCTTTTGGCAAAGTGCTTGCCGCCATGCTCGATCCGGCCGACTTCGCTCCGGCGAGCGAGGCGCGCCAGGCAGCGGATGTTCGCCCGTGGCCGCAGCCCGAGGCGCACCTGGGCCCGCCTGGCTGACAACGCCTGTCAGCCGATGCTCAGGCGCCATCGCGCGGGCAGTGATTTCCGGCGCTCGAAATGCGGCATGCCCGCGGGGACCCATGCCACGCATACCGCATCCTACAATCCATGGGTGTCGCTTTCGTGGACCTGGAGCTGAGATGAATCAGGAGCTTTCCCATGCGGGCTCCGCGGTAGCCGCGCCTGCCGCCGGGCCGTGGAGTCCCTTGCGCAACAAGGTGTTCCGGGCCATCTGGCTGGCCACGCTGGCGTCCAATATCGGTACCTGGATGCATGATGTCGGCGCCGGCTGGATGATGACGTCGGTCAGCCAGTCGCCACTGATGGTGGCGCTCGTGCAGGCGGCCACGACGCTGCCGATGTTCCTGTTCGCCCTGCCGTCCGGCGTGCTGGCCGATATCGTGGACCGGCGCAAGTACCTGCTGTTCGCGCAAGCCTGGATGCTGGTGGTGGCGGCGGCGCTTGGCCTGCTGGCGCTGGCCGGGCTGGTAACGCCCGCGGTGTTGCTGGCCGCCACTTTCCTGTTGGGCATTGGCGCGGCGATGAGCGCGCCGCCGTTCCAGGCCATTGTGCCGGACCTGGTGCCCAAGCCGGCGCTGCAGTCGGCGGTGGCGCTCAACTCGCTGGGGGTGAACATCAGCAGGGCGATCGGGCCCGCGCTGGGCGGCGTCGTGCTGACGCTGTTCGGGCCGCCGGCGGTATTCCTGATCAACGCGGTGTCGGTGCTGGGGGTGCTGTGGGTGATCTACCGGTGGCAACCGGCGCCGCTCACGCGGCGCTTGCCGCCCGAGCATTTCCTCCCGGCCGTGCGGGCGGGCCTGCGCTACGTGCAGGCGGCGCCGGTGCTGCAGGTGGTGCTGGTCCGCGCGGTGGCCTTCTTTGTGTTCGGCAGTGCCGGCTGGGCGCTGTTGCCGCTGGTGGCGCGCAAAGGGCTGGCGGTGGGGCCGGGCGGCTACGGGCTGCTGCTGGCTTGCGTGGGGGCGGGGGCGATCGGCGGCGCCCTGGTGCTGCCGCGCCTGCGCCAACTGCTCTCGCCCGATCGGCTGGTGCTTGGCGCCAGCGTGATTTTCGCGCTGGTCTTGTTCGCCATGTCGGTCTTCAGGAGCTTCGCCTTGATCGCCGCCGTGCTGCTGTTCGCGGGCCTGGCCTGGATCGTCGTGCTGTCCGTGCTCAATGGCGGCGCGCAGCGCAGTTCGGCGGGCTGGGTGAAGGCACGGGCGCTGGCGGTCTACCTGGTGGTGTTCTTCGGCGCCATGGCGGCCGGCAGCGCGGTGTGGGGGCAGGTAGCCTCGCTCAAGGGGACGGACCTGGCGCTGCAGGTGGCCGGCTCGGGCATGCTGCTGGCCGCCGTGGCGGCCTTGCGCTGGCGTCTGGCCGATTCGCCGGACCTGGATCTCACGCCGTCGCCGCACGATGCCAGCGTGCCGCTTTCCGAAGAGACCGCCGACGATTGCGGGCCGGTGATGATCACCGTCGAGTACCGCACCGACCCGGCGGATGCCGCCGCGTTTCGCGCCGCTGCCCGCGAAATGCGGCGCGTGCGCCGGCGCGGCGGGGCGCTGTCGTGGGGCCTGTTCGAGGACATGGAAGCGCCCGGCCGCTACGTGGAAACGTTTGTGATCGAGTCGTGGCTGGAGCACCTGCGCCAGCACGAGCGCTTCAGCGCCAACGACAAGGCGATCCAGGCCCGCGTCCATGCCTTGCATCGCGGCCCGGCGCCGCCGYGGGTGCGGCACCTGGTTTCGCCGCCGTAACGGCTGCGTGCCGGCTCACGCAAGGCTAGGCACTCCCCGGCGTTGCGCCGGTTTCGATGGCGACTTCCCACCAGGCCGGCAACAGGGCGCGCACCTCCGGCCGCGCGAAGCGGTCGTCGATCAGGTGCACCACGCCGCGGTCCGCCTCGGTGCGGATCACGCGCCCGGCCGCCTGCACGACTTTTTGCAAGCCGGGATAGAGGTAGCCGTACTCGTAGCCGCAGCCGAATGCCGACTGCATCCTGCGCATGGTCAGTTCATTGACCGGGTTGACCTGCGGCAAGCCGAGCGTGGCGATAAAGGCGCCGATGAGCCGGTCCCCCGGCAGGTCGATGCCCTCCGCGAAGGAGCCGCCAAGCACCGCGAAACCGATGGCGCAGGTTCCGGGCGCAAAGGCCGCCAGGAACTCGGCCTGCTCGGCCTCGGTCATGGCGCGCGACTGCCGGCGCACGGCAATATCCGGGCAGCGCTGCTCAAAGGCGTCCGCCACTTGCCGCAGGTAATCGTGGCTGCTGAAGAATGCGAGGTAGTTGCCCGGACGCGCCCTGTACTGCGCGCCCAGCAGGTCCACGATGGGGCGCACGGAGCGCTCGCGGTCGCGGTAGCGCGTGGAAATATTGCCGGCGATACGCACCGCCAGCTGGTCGGCGCGGAAGGGCGACTGCACTTCCAGCCAGACCGTGTTGCGTGGCAGGCCCAGCGTGTCGCTGACAAAGCGCGCGGGGGTCAGCGTGGCGGAGAACAGCGTGGTGGCATGGGCCGCCGCGAACCGGGGCG
Organism: Cupriavidus sp. 05N39; assembly: GCF_056397325.1. NCBI lineage: Bacteria > Pseudomonadati > Pseudomonadota > Betaproteobacteria > Burkholderiales > Burkholderiaceae > Cupriavidus > Cupriavidus sp. 05N39. The sequence goes on along the minus strand of NZ_JBFTNE010000022.1, from coordinate 13,470 downwards.
CCAGGAAGGCCGCGGGGATGAGGTTGCGCACGGCAAGGCGGCCCTTGCCTGTCTTGCTCCGGGCGGGGCGCGTCGCGGATTCGGCGGCGCCAGCCTCCTTGCTGATATCGAAGACCGAATGCGCGTCGAGCGACTCGGCCAGGCGGCAGAAGTGCAGGGCATCGAAATAGAAGCGCTGCAGCGCCGGGCCCACGCTTTCCGGCGCTTCGGTGAGCTGGTCCAGGATGGCCGATGCCGTGCGCTCCAGCGCCGCGATAAACGGGCCGGGAATTTCCGGGTGCGCGGCATAGGCGCTCTCCTGCGCCTTCGCCAGCAGGTTCCACTGGCCGGAGAGCCGGCGCAGCGCGCTGGCGAGCGGCCTTGGCGCGCCGCGCCGCAGTTCGGGCAGCACCGCGGGATCCAGCTCCGCCGAGTACATCTTGCGCGCCCGCTCCAGCAGGTTGTGCGCCTCGTCGACCAGCACGCCGACGCGCCAGTCGTTGGCGGTGGTCATGCCATGCAGCATGGCGGCGCGGTCGAAGTAGTAGTTGTAGTCGCCGATCACGAGATCCGCCCAGCGCGCCATTTCCTGGCCCAGGTAGTACGGGCAGATATCGTGGCTGAGCGCGATCTGCCGCAAGGCTGCGCGATCGAGCAGGGCCTGCCCGGCGGCGTCCTGCCGTGCTGCCGGCAGGCGGTCGTAGAACCCGCGCGCGAGCGGGCACGATTCGCCGTGGCAGGCGCGGTCCGGCTGCTCGCAGGCCTTGTCGCGCGCGGTCAGCTCCAGCACCCGCAGGCGCAGGCCGGCGTTACCGTCGCGCAGTCCCCGCGCGGCGTCCAGCGCCATCTGGCGGCCGGTGGTCTTGGCGGTCAGGTAGAACACCTTGTCGATCTGCCCCTGGGGTACCGCCTTGAGCATGGAGAACAAGGTGCCTGCTGTCTTGCCGGTGCCGGTAGGGGCCTGCGCCAGCAGGCAGCGGCCCGAGCGTGCGGCGCGATAGACGGCTTCGGCCAGGTCACGCTGCCCGCGCCGGAACGAGGCATGGGGAAAGGCCATGCCTTGCAGCGCCTGGTCGCGCGCCGCGCGATGCGCGCTCTCCTGCAAGGCCCAGTTGACGAAGCGCTCGCACTTCTCTTCGAAGAAAGCCAGGAGTTGCCCGGCCCCGAAGTGCTCGCTGAAGCCCGACTCCTGCCGGCTCGCCACGTCGAAATAGACCACGCCCACCTGCATGCCGGCGAGTCCGAGCTTTTCGCATAGCAGCCAGGCATAGATCTTCGCCTGGGCCAGGTGCAATTGCCGATGGTTCTCGGGCAGCGCGGTCCAATCGCCGCGCACCGTCTTGATTTCTTCCAGCAGGTTCCGGTCGGGATCGTAGCCATCGGCGCGCCCGCGCACCCGCAGGTTCCTGAACTCGCCCTGCAGGCTGATCTCGGACTGGTACGCGGCGCCGCGCCGCGACTGCACCAGGGCATGGGCGGCCATGCCGTCGGCGGCGGTAGGCGAAGGCGTGAAGCGCACGTCGAGATCGCCTTGCTTGGCGGTGAATTCACACAAGGCACGCACGGCGACGGTGTACGTCATCGGCCTCGCTCCTGTGTCGGAGGCGCGGCGGGCGGGCTCGGCAAGGAGGCAACTCCCGGTGTAGGGGATGACGCACTTGGTAGGGGAAATCACGGGATGAACATGCTGCTGCGGCGAACTGTATGAATATACAGTACCGGGGTGGGGCCGGCCGGCATCTCGCCTAATCTGGCTGCGCTGCCCAAACCGTGTCACAATTTTGYATCCCGCGCATCCCGGCCACGCCGCCGCTCATTGCAGCAGGGCGGCACCGGCAAGCTTGCGCCGCCAGGGCATCCGCCCTGCAAAGCTTCACGAATCCGCCATGACAGAGCCCAGCAGCCTGAATGCTCCCTCCTCGTCAGCTTCGCCCACCCCGCAAGTCGAGGAGTCGAGCGAGACGAGCTACCGCGCGCTGGTGGACGCCATCCAGGACTACGCCATCTTCACCCTGACCGGGACCGGCCATATTTCGAGCTGGAGCCCGGGCGCGCAGCGGATGAAGGGTTATGCGGCGGCGGAAGTCATTGGCAAGCATTTCTCGGTGTTCTACACGCCCCAGGCCGTTGCCAGCGGCTGGCCGGACTACGAGTTGCGGTGCGCCCGGGCGGAAGGGCGCTTCGAAGACGAGGGCTGGCGGGTGCGCAAGGACGGCACGCTGTTCTGGGCCAACGTGACGATCACACCGATCTACGATGAGAGCCAGGCCGTCAGCGGCTTTGCCAAGGTGGTCCGGGACATGAGCGAAAGACGGCGGCTGGAAGAAATCGAAGCGTCGAGCCGCCGCATGATTGAGTTCCTCGCGACGCTGTCGCATGAACTGCGCAACCCGCTGGCACCGGTACGCAATGCCATCAACCTGATGCGGCTGGACACCAGCCTCAGTCCCCATGCCGCGCGCTGCCGGGACATGATCGACCGGCAGATCAGCCATCTGACGCGGCTCGTCGACGACTTGCTGGATGTGGGACGCATTGCCTCGGGCAAAGTGGGACTGCGGCTGAGCAATGTCGACCTGCGCGACGTGGTGGCGCGTGGCATCGAATCCGCCCGGCCCGTGCTGGACTTGCGCGGGCAGCACGTCGACGTCAGCCTGCCTGATGAGCCCGTGGCGTTCCGGGCCGATCTCACCCGGCTTGTGCAGGTCCTGCAGAACCTGCTGCACAACGCCGCGAAGTTCTCGCCGGCGGGCAGCCGCATCGCCATCAGTGGCGAGGTGACCGGCCGCCTGCTTGAACTGCGGGTATCCGACCAGGGTTGCGGCATCCAGCAGGACGCGCTGGAAGATATCTTCAGCCTGTTCGTGCAACACAGCCCCATCAGCGAAGTCCAGAATGCCGGGCTTGGCATTGGCCTGTCGCTGTGCCGCTCGCTGGTGGAATTGCATGGCGGAACCATCCGGGCCTCCAGCGCGGGGCTGGGCAAGGGCAGCACATTTACCATCCAGATGCCCTGTATCAAGCATCAGCCCGCGGACACCACTGCCGATACGTCCCCGCGGACCGGCGCATTGCGCGTGCTGGTGGTGGATGACAACCGGGATTCGGCCGACAGTCTCGCCATGTTGCTGCAGATGCTGGGCCATGAAGTGTCGGTCGCCTACGAGGGGGAAATGGCCCACGCGATCGCTACCGGTTTTTCGCCGCACCTCGCGCTGATCGACATCGCCATGCCCGTCATGGACGGCTTCGAATTGCTGAAGATGCTGCGGGCCCAGCCGGAACTGCGCGGCACGGTCTTCGTCGCGATGACCGGGTTCGGGCAACCGGCCGACCATGAGGATACGCATGTCGCCGGCTTCCACGCCCATATGGTGAAGCCGATCGAGATGAGCCACCTGGAGATGCTGCTGGCAACGGTGGGGCGGCAGATCGCCCGCGGCGAGTAGCGCTTGCCTGCCGGCACTGGTCGTTCCTTCCCGCTCGTTGAAAACGCCGCAATGTCCGGCGCCGGGCGCAGCCCGTCCCGGCCGTGCCTGTGCCGTTGCGCGCCGGCAGACTTCAGCGCCGGCAGGACGCGCATCGTAGAATTGCGTCATGTACCGCACAACCCGCTCCGGCGCCTGGCAGGCGCCGGGACGCTGCGACGCGCAGCGCAAGGATGACTGACATGAGTGACATGACGAACAAGTTCCTGAATATCTATTCCCACGGTTTCGCCCGCGTGGCGGTGGGCGTGCCTGTCTGCCGCGTGGCCGATCCCGCCTTCAACGCAGCCGGGACGATTGCGCTGGCCAGGGAAGCCGCCAGCCAGGGCGCGGCGCTGGTGGCCTTCCCGGAACTCGGCTTGTCCGCCTATACCTGCGACGACCTGTTTCACCAGCGGGCCTTGCTCGATGCGTGCGAGGCTGCCCTGGCAGAGATCGTGGCTGCCTCCAGGACCATTGCCACCACGCTGGTGGTCGGGCTGCCCCTGCGGGTCGAGCATCAGTTGTTCAACTGCGCGGCGGTGGTCGCCGGCGGGCAGGTGCTCGGTGTCGTCCCGAAGTCCTACCTGCCGAATTACTGGGAGTTCTACGAGGCACGGCAATTCAGCGCGGCGGACAGCGCGGCGGTGAGCGAAGTGCTGCTGGATGGAAACAAGGTGCCGTTTGGCGCCGGCCTGCTGTTCGAAGCGCGGGACATTCCGTTTTTCCGCTTCCACGTGGAGATCTGCGAAGACGTCTGGGTGCCGATTCCCCCGTCGTCGTTCGCGGCGCTGGCGGGCGCCACCGTGCTGGTGAACCTGTCGGCATCCAATATCGTGGTCGGCAAGTCCGGCTACCGGCATCAACTGGTCAGCCAGCAATCGGCGCGTTGTCTCGCGGCCTATGTCTACAGTTCGGCCGGCAAGGGCGAGTCGTCCACCGACCTGGCGTGGGACGGGCAGGCGCTGATCTACGAGAACGGCGAACTGCTGGCCGAGTCCGAACGCTTCGCGGACAGCTCGCACCTGACCTTTGCCGACGTCGACCTGGAGCGCCTGTCGCGCGAGCGGATGCACCAGACCACCTTCGGCCACTCGGTGCGGCGCCATGGCGCGGAGGTCGCGAAGTTCAGGGTGATTCCGTTTGCCGTCGATACGGTGCTGGACAAGTCCTTGCCGCTGCGCCGGACGGTGGAGCGGTTCCCCTACGTGCCATCCGACGCCCGGCGCCGGGACGAGCGATGCAGCGAGGTCTACAACATCCAGGTGCAGGCGCTGGTCCAGCGCTTGTCGGCCAGCGGCATCTCCAAGGTGGTGATCGGTGTCTCCGGCGGGCTGGACTCAACGCATGCGCTGCTCGTGTGCGCGAAGGCCATGGACCGGTTGAAGCTGCCTCGCACCAATATCCTCGGCATCACCATGCCCGGCTTCGCCACCAGCGACCGCACGCTGCTCCAGGCGCGCAAGCTGATGGAGGTGGTGGGCTGCGTGTCGAAGGAGATCGATATCCGGCCGAGCTGCACCGAAATGCTCAAGGATCTCGGGCACCCGTATGCGTCCGGCAAGCCCGTGTACGACGTGACGTTCGAGAACGTGCAGGCGGGCGAGCGTACTAACCACCTGTTCCGCTTTGCCAATTCCAGCCACGCTATCGTGATCGGCACGGGCGACCTCAGCGAGCTTGCGCTTGGCTGGTGTACTTATGGCGTTGGCGACCATATGTCGCATTACAACGTGAACGGCAGCGTGCCGAAGACGCTGATCTCGCATCTGGTCCGCTGGGTAGCGGAGACGGGACAGATTGGCGACGCGGGGTCTGACGTATTGCTCGATGTGCTTGGGACGGAGATCAGTCCCGAACTGGTGCCGGGCGACTCGGCCGATGCGCCACAGCAGAAGACCGAGAATTTCATCGGTCCGTATGAGCTGCAGGATTTCAATCTGTACTACACGTTGCGGTTTGGATTTACGCCGACCAAGATTGCGTTTCTTGCCATGAGCGCCTGGGGCGATCGCGATAAGGGAAGCTGGCCCGAGGGGCTGCATGTGGCGCGTAATGAGTACAAGGTGGCGGATATCAAGCGGAACCTCGGGATCTTTCTTGACCGGTTTTTCCGGACGAGCCAGTTCAAGCGGTCTTGCGTGCCGAATGGGCCGAAGGTGGGGTCGGGTGGGTCGCTGTCGCCGCGGGGGGACTGGCGGGCGCCTAGTGATTCGGAGTCTGTTGTGTGGATGAAGGACCTTGAGAGGATTCCGGATGGGGTTTGAGGCAGGAGGTAACCGCAACGGCTTGAACTTCAAAATCAAAATCCTAAAGCCAAAGGCGGTTTCACCACCCTTGTGGGCGGTGCGCCCCATTCTTCTCTCGCAGCTGCGAAAGTAGCCAGGGAAGGCGATCGGGACGAGGCGAAAGACGCCTCGTCACCGATCCAGAAAGAGCGGCGGGGACCCAAACTCGCCGCGCCCTGAGTACGACCTGAAAAACTCGGTTCTGAGTCCCAGGCGTCCTATCGGCAATGTCGCGAGTCAGGTCTCGCAGGCATCCAGTCGCTTACATCGGCGCAATCCCGTCCTGTTCCTGCCTGAAGGGGCTGTTCCACCCCTTTAACCAATGTCACGTGCCGTGCGCAAGCAGCGCCCGACGAGCCTGACATGGCAGGGTCATGTCAGCATTTGTCAGTTTTTCGGTGATTCATTTGGATAGGATCGGTGCTGATATAGGCACTCGGTTCCTATCCGCCTGCGTCAGCCAGCTCATTGCCTCCACCGCGATAGCAACCCCGATGGCCTGCAATTCCAGTGGCCCGGGCATGCCTTCCGACAAGACCGTCAACGGGATCAAGGCCACGTTGGCGCCGATGAGATAGACGGCGCCTGTCTGTCACGGAAGCCATGGCTCCAGAAGTCGTCCACGCCCAATCCAGTGATTCACTTGATTGCTTCATTGGGCGGTTTCCTGAGTGCTTATCACTGAAATTAATTCATTTTCTTGACATTGACGGGAGGGTTTGTGTTGAAACGAGTTGCACTCATCTTTGGCATTTCGATGCTGGCCGGCTGTGGTGGTGGTGGTGGTGGTGACGCCCCTGGCGAGGCAAGTCCGGGACTGACCGCTTCGCAAGCCTGCACCGGAAACATGGCCACCCGCTTGAAGTTCTCGTCTTCGGCCGTGCCGCTGACATCTACGGTGAAAGTGGATGTGCTACAGGAATCGGACACTACAGATGTCGCTTCCGGAGCGGGTCTTCTTGCCTGTGTGCAAGAAGACGGGTTCTGCGCCGGGGATATCCCGGTAAGCCAGGTTTCTCGCGGTTACTACACGCTGATTGCGAGTGACGAAAGCGGTAGGTTCCTGGGGGCCACTGCATTCAGGATCGAGCCCGACAGTCACTGTGCGATCAGCACGAACCCGATCATCAGCACGGAAACCACCGGGTTCTACGTGGGGCGAAAACTGAACCAGCTCAGCCCGCTTGACGAAGAAGAGATCCGCGGCAAGCTAACTGCGCTGACCAAGTCCGAGGGCAGTATCTATGATTTCTACCTTGGCCTCGGCCAGTATTTCGTAGGCAAGGGATCGGCCATTTCCGATGTTCGGAAACATGAAGGAGTCTTTTCTGAATTGCTGCAGGCAATCGATTCCGGAAATTCTCCTTACATGAAATCCCCGGCTGCCAGTGTCTCCACAGGCAACCAGCGCGCACTGGCATCGGCCGAGACGGATTCCACCACGTGGCCGTCAATTGCCGCGTTTGGGGTCAAGAACGGGGGCGAGATAGCTCTTAGCCTGGCGGAGGGAAAATACGCCAAGGCGGCAGTCGCTGGCATGACCAGCCTCTTCGAGGCGTTCGATCTGTTCAACAAGCCTGAAGACCCGATTGCGCAGCTGGGTCCGGAAATCATCTCGCGGCTGGATCAGATCAATAGCAAGCTGGATAATATCTCCGCGACGTTGCAGGATCTGACTTCCTACATAAAGAAGTTCGAGGCGATCTACCTCAAGAATATCGCACAGCAAAGTGCCAGTCAGATATTCGATAATAGTTCAAAAATCAATTCGTCCTATAACTCGCTTGTCTATGTGACGTCTTTCGACTGCGCACATGGAAATAAGCCGTTCCCCAGTCAATACTTCATAATTGAATATGTGAGGCGATTTGGGGCTTCATTTCCGTCTGATTGCGCCAAGACAGGTTTGAACAAGGCGCTGGCAAATCTCGATGGCATATTTACCAATTCTGTCGAGATCTCAGGTGATGATGTGGCGATCAAGGGGCTGCCAAATGATCGGCTGAGTATTTTCTATAGTTCGATGCGGCAGGCGACTTTGAAATATCCGGATCCGCGCAATCTTTATAATGGTTCTCCTGATCCGAGTTTCAATCAGCCCGTCATGGCGCAGCAATATAATATCTATAATTCCCTGGTGGCGAAATACTCCGCTGGAATATGGGATTCGCTGGACAAGGCTTATCTGGTGGAAACGTCGGCGGCCTACCTGAATAGTCTGCCCAAGTGGCCGAACGAGCGGCGCAAGGACATGAATTATCCGTTGTCCGAGATGTTGGGCAACTCCTTGAATCCGACCTACGGCGAGCAGAGGGATAAGATTGGCACTTGCATAGGCTTTGACGGAAAGCCCGTCGAGCAGCCCGTCGACCCCGAAGGAAAAACAATGCACGAGCCGCTTTGCGATTTGAATATGATTTACTCCTATCGCAACGGGCTGATCAAGAAAAAGGTGGAAGAATATACGCTCGATTTTTTCAATGATGTTGATCTCCCTCCTGCGTTGCCCGGTGGCGATTGGTCGCGCTATTGCCATTTCCCGATGGATCAGGTCGGCGATCGCCGTGCGGAGAAGCCGCTGGTGCTGGGTTACAGCAGCTACGCTATCGATATTATGTGTCCTCTCACGCCGTACTCCGTTGCGCCGTCGGTTTGGGGGCCTTCCGGCTGGGATTCGTCAGGTTTCCCTGCGTGCGAGGATATTATCTCGGGGAAGATTTCCAATATTTCTCAGCTCTACCCAAGGGACGGTAATATTCAGTACTGCCGTTTCAACAACCCTGTACATCCCGATGCTAATGACAAGAGCCGGCGCTGGGCGAGATTCATGACGATCGAGTTCATGAACTGCCGAAAGGATCCCGGGGTGGCGATCAACTATTATTCGACAACCAGGGATGGTTCTGGTGCCGATTGCGTGCGCAAGTAATCACTGAAGCCGGGCGCGGTGCCGCTGGCATCGTGCTCGCCATCGCTTGATCAACTGCATAGGGCGCCTGCACGCAGGCATGTGCGCCAGGCGCCGCGCGAGAGGGGGCTAGTGCCTGACGATCCGCCTGTCGAACCAGTCATCCAGCATGGGCTTCTCATAGCGCAGCGGGTCGCTGCTCGAGTACGTATTTACCGACATCATGAAGTTCATGTCGGCCAGCCGTTCCTCGCCGCTTGCCAGTATGCGGTCGTCATGGCTCAGGGTGTAGCGCAGCGTCATCCGCGGCCAGGTGATATCCCGCACCACGCGGATTTCCTGCCCGTTGAAGCGAAACGGTTCGAAGCGCCCGGCCAGGTCGATGTCCAGCACTTCGATCTTGAGCGAGTCGCCCGGGGCGAGCTTGCGCTCGGCCAGCCGGGTCAGATGCCGCGTGATATCGCTTTCCACCGCGGCGAGATCCTTCTCGCTTGCATACGGGTGGGAGTAGGCGGCGTCGGTGTAGCTCTGCGGATCAATGAAGCTGACAGAGAGACTGCCGCCCGGAGGCGTCGCCAGGGCGCCGGCGCCGGACAATGCGGCCAAAGCGGCGGCGGCGAAACAAAGGGACCTGGACATTGCGACCTCCCGCTTTCCTCACGGCTTGATCAGTTCGACCGCGCGCGGGGAGGGCTTGTTCCGGGGCGCGGCGGCTCCGCTCAGGGCGCCAGCACCGCGCTGCTCGCCATCGTCGCCGGTACGGTCTGCCGCATCGTTTCCACGAAGCGGCGCAGCTTGGCGGGATAGAAGCTCGCGTAGGGATAGACCAGTTGCATGGGCAGCGAGGAAGCTTGCCACTGCGGTACCAGGTGGAGCAGGCGTCCCTGCGCGATGTCGTCCGCCATCAGCCACGCCGACGCCACGCAAACCCCCAGCCCCATGACCGCGGCGCTGCGCAGCGCATACAGGCTGTCGGTGCCGACGCGCGGGTGGAAGGCCAACCGCTGGGTCTCGCCCGTGGCCGCATGGGTGAGCGACACCTCGTTGCGGTAGAAGGTGCGCAGCGACAGCCAGGGCAAGCCGGCAAGCTCATTCGGATGCGAGGGCATCACCCTGGCTTCCAGTACCGATGGCGCCGCCACGACGATGCGGGGCACTTCGGAAAGCCGGATCGCCACTACTGACGGGTCGCTGACCTCGCCCACGTGGATGGCGCAATCGATGCCTTCGGCGATGAAGTCCGGTGTCCGGTCGTGCAGCAGCCATTCGACCGTCACCCGCGGGTGGCGGCGCAGGAATGCCGCCAGCGGCCCCACCAGCTGCTGCTGGCCGAACGCGTGTGGCACCACCACCCGCAGCGTGCCCGCCGGTTCGTCGCCGGCGCCCCGCAAGTCCGCCTCGAACGCTTCCCAGCCCGCCACCAGTTCCTTGGCGCGCCCGAAGCAGCGTTCGCCGTCCTCGGTGAGTTTCATCGCATGCGTGGAGCGTTGCAGCAGGCGCAGGCCCAGCGAGCGCTCCAGGTTCTGCAGGCGGCGGCTCACCGTGGGCTGGGTGGTGCCCATCTGCGCGGCGGCCGCCGACAGGCTGCCGGCTTCGACGATCCGCACAAAGGTCTGCATCAGTTCGATGCGGTCGGTCGAGGCGGGCGCTGGCGTGGCGGGCGAGGGCGGTTTCAAGTTGGTCATACGTCGGACGCATAGCAATTGTGCAGAGTGTAGTACTACCGCGCTGAACCAGGGGCCGGCAAACTCCAGTCTCGTTTTCGATCCGAGGGTTTCCGCTATGTCATCCATTCGCGTTACAGATGCAAATGTCGCCACACACCCGGCCAGGGCTCCGGCGGTCCTGGCGGCCGAGACGGGTGCCGCCACCGGCTTGCCCGCCCGGTTGGTCCTGCTGCTTGCCGCCGGCGCCGGCCTGGCCGTGGCATCGCTCTATTACAGCCAGCCCATGCTGGGCGTGCTGGGTCCGGATATCGGTGCGTCCGACTGGGCGGTGGGGCTGGTCCCCACGCTCACGCAACTGGGCTATGCCCTGGGCATCCTGCTGCTGGCGCCGCTGGGCGACCGCTATGACCGCCGGCGCATCGTCCTGGCCAAGGCCGCCGTGCTCAGCGCCGCGCTGCTGGCCAGCGGCGCCGCCACAGGCATCGGACTGCTGCTGGCCACCAGCCTGGCGATCGGGCTGGCCGCCACGATGGCGCAGGACATCGTGCCGGCGGCCGCCACGCTGGCGCCGGAGTCGCACCGGGGCAAGGTCGTCGGCACGGTGATGACGGGGCTGCTGCTCGGCATCCTGCTCTCGCGCGTGCTCAGTGGTTTCGTGGCGGAGCACTTCGGCTGGCGGATCATGTTCGTGATCGCGGCGGCCAGCATCGCGCTGATCGGCGCGGTGGCATGGCGCGCACTGCCGCGCTTCAAGCCCACCACGCATCTCGCGTACAGCGCGCTGCTGGGCTCGCTGGCCAGCCTGTGGCGCAAGCATGGCGCGCTGCGCCGGGCGACCCTGGCGCAGGGGCTGCTGTCAATCGGTTTCAGCGCGTTCTGGTCGACGCTGGCCGTCATGCTGCATGGCGCGCCGTTTCATCTGGGCAGCGCGGCTGCTGGCGCGTTCGGCCTGGCCGGCGCAGCCGGCGCGCTCGCCGCACCGCTGGCCGGCCGCCTGGCCGACCGCAAGGGCCCCGAGCTGGTCACGCGCCTGGGCGCCGCGCTGGCCGCGGTTTCGTTCGCGGGGATGCTGTTCTCGCCGTTGCTGGCGCCGCACGCACGGCTGTGGCTGATCGCGGCCAGCGCGCTGGGCTTCGACCTCGGCGTGCAGGTCGCGCTGGTCGCGCACCAGACCATCGTCTATGGCATCGAGCCCGGCGCGCGCAGCCGGTTGAATGCGGTGCTGTTCGTCGGCATGTTCGTGGGCATGGCGGCCGGTGCCGCGCTGGGCAGCCTGATGCTGGCGCGGTGGGGATGGATGGCCGTCACGGCGTTGTCGACGGCGGCGGCCATCGGGGCGTTGCTTGTGCGGGCATGGCCGGGGGCGCGGCTGGCGAAATGACATGTCGGCATGACAAGCACCGCTTGCCGCATCCGGCGAAAGGCGCCTCGCCAGCTCGGGAAAGAGCATGGCGAGGCGAAGGTACGGCGCTTGGGGGCCACTCACGTACAGGGCTAAATCTGCACCTGGAATCGGGCGCCGAATGTCTGCCGCCGCACATTGGATGCGCGGCCTTCAGCCGGAGTGCTGTACTCCGGGACCCATGCGCTGCCCGCCAGCCTGGCCGGGCGCTTGTGCCTGCTCTGCCAGGGCGGATGCGTGTTGCGCCGAGGCCGAGCGGCGATGATCGATCAGCAGGACCGCAATCATGGCGATCACCCCCGGAATGGCGATTGCCATGAAATTCTGTTGCAGCGGCAGCGACATGCCCACCAGCGCACCGATCACGATCGGCGCCAGGATCGCCCCGCTGCGGCCGATGCCCGATGCCCAGCCAATACCGGTGGCGCGCGCCGCCATCGGATAGAACTGCCCGGCATAGGCATAGGTCACGATCTGCGTGCCGATGGTCGAGGCCCCGGCCAGCGCCACCAGCACGAACAGCAGCGGGGTGGGTACCGGGTAGCCCAGCAGCGTGATCGATACGGCGGCCAGCGCGTACATGCCGACCAGCACGTACTTGATATTGAAACGGTCGGCCAGCCAGCCGCCGCCGATGGCGCCGACCATGGCGCCGAAGTTAAGCACCAGCACGAAGGCCAGCGCCGAGCCCAGGCTGTAGCCGGCGCTGGCCATCATCTTGGCCAGCCATGAGCTGAGTGCGTAGACCATGAAGAGACACATGAAGAATGCCACCCAGAACATCACGGTGCTGAAGCCTCGTCCGTCCTGGAACAGCTTGCCGATGGGCGCATCGCCGGCCTTGTCGCCGGCGGGCAGGGCGAACTGGTCGCCGGCGTGCGGCCGGTAGCCTGGTTCCAGCCGGGAAACGATGGCCTTGAGCGTGTCGATCTGGCCCTTCCTGACCAGGAAGGGCATCGATTCCGGCAGGGATTTCAGGATGAACGGGATCAGCAGCGCCGGCAGGCCTGCGGCGATAAACACCGACTGCCAGCCGTAGCTCTCGATCAGGCCCTTGCCCAGCAGGGCGGCCAGCATGCCCCCTACGGAGTAGCCGCTGAACATCAGCGTGACCATGGTGCCGCGGATCTTGCGCGGCGAGTATTCGGTCATCTGCGCCACCACGTTCGGCATGACGCCGCCGATGCCCAGGCCCGCCAGGAAGCGCGTGACGCTGAACGTCACGGGATCGCTGGTGAAGCCCGCGGCGGCGGTGAAGACGCTGAACAGCAGGATGCAGATGGCGATGGCGCGGCGCCGTCCGATGCGGTCGGCGATGGTGCCCATGAAGATCGCGCCGAACATCATGCCGAATAGCGCGGAGCTGACCATGAAGCCGGCGCTGGTGGCGTCGACGCCCATGCTTTTCATGATGGAGGGGAGTGCGATGCCGACGACGGCGAGGTCGTAGCCGTCGAAGATGATGATGAGGGCGCACCAGAGGAGGATTTGGGCGTGGAAGCGGTTGAAGCGGGCTTCGTCGGCTAGTTTGTGGATGTCGATTTGGGGCATGGGGTGTCTCCTTTTGGTCCTTTTGGGATTTGGGTGTTTTGTTTTTTTTGTTTGATGGGGTTGCAATTGCAACTGCTTAACTTCAAAGGCTTAAAACCTTAAAGTCAAAGGCGGTTTCACCCCCCTGCGGGGGGCGACCTACTTTCTTGTCTTGCCAAGAAAGTAGGCAAAGAAGGCGCGCCGGATGGGGCGACCCCCTCCTCGTCTC